>JBPCVY010000001.1:0-10620 GCA_051010055.1 Hyphomicrobiales bacterium
TGGCGAGCGAAGTGGGGCCCTACAATGTACGGGTCAACGCCATATGCCCCGGGTCGGTTTCAGGCCCGCGTATGGACAGGGTCATCACCGCAGAGGCCAAGGCTGCCGGCCGGCCTGAAGAAGATGTTCGGGCTGACTACACCAAGAGTGTCTCAATGCGCCGGTTTGTCGAACCTGAAGAGATTGCAGATATGGCAGTGTTCCTTGCCTCCCCCAGTGCGAAAATGGTCTCAGGCGAGGCGATTTCCGTCGACGGCCACGCAGAAATCTACCATTCGGAGTGAACGATGCAGGCACGTATCACCAGTACGGACGACATTGTTCAAGACGGCTTGTTCATTTCGTGCGGGTTGTGCGCCGCGATTGCTGGTCCTGCGCAACTGGAAATGGGCTGGACCCAAGAAGGACGGCTGCGGCCAATCGTGCAAGCACCTCTTGATAGCAAGGCGCTCAGCACAATTGAAGCTGTTTGCCCCGGACTTTCGAATGCTGGGGTGACGCAAAATGAGGCAGCGGAAGAAGCCGAATGCGACAGCGTATGGGGTTGGGTATCGGACGGTTTCATTACTTGGGCGGGTGATGACGAAGTGCGGTTTAAAAGTTCAGCCGGAGGGGCGCTCAATGCCCTTTCTATCCACCTTCTGGATAGCGGTGAGGTGAACTTTGTTCTGCACACGGGCCCGGACCCAGAACGCCCTGCACGTTCGAAATGGCGCATATCGCGCACTCGTGAGGACGTGCTCGGGGCAAAGGGTTCGCGCTATGGACCATCCGCGCCGCTTGAGGGCTTGGAAGAAGTACTGACATTGGATGAGCCTTTCGCATTCGTCGGCAAGCCTTGCGATGTTGGCGCGCTGCGGCTGTATGCCAAGCGAAATGAACGCCTGGCGAAGCTCTGCAAATACCGGCTTGCATTAGTGTGTGGCGGTGCATCGGAGTTTGGCAAAACAAAAGCAGTGCTCGATATCTGGAACGTGGATGAAGACGATATTTCCATGTTGCGCTATCGCGGCCGGGGAAATCCCGGCCCTATGCGGATGGAAACCAGCGATGGCCGCAGCTTTGAAATCTCCTATGGCGAATTGTGGGAAGATGAAGCCACCTGGCAACTTCAACACCGCTGCAAGATTTGCCCTGATGCGATTGGGGAGGCTGCCGATGTCATTGCCATGGATTGCTGGCCTGGCGGCAGCCCTTCTGGCGAGGACGATGGTTTTAACGCCCTCGTAACCCGCACAGACAAAGGAAACGCGCTTGCAGCTTCGGCAATCAAAGCAGGCGCACTTGTGCTCGGGGAAAAAGTGGGGGTTGAGGAAATGAGCCTCTATCAACCCCATCAAGTGCGCAAGAAAAACGCACTGTGGGCCCGCCTTGCAGGGCAGCGGGCTGCGGGTTTGCGCACCATGGACACCGGCAATTTGCGCATCGCGGACCTGCCCCGCAGGCAAGCTTATGCGCAGCTCATTGCGCAGGCACGAGGCACGAAACTTCGTGCGAAACAGGGCCGTATCTCCGAACCGGCACCAAAACCCAAGATGGAATAAAGCTATGCAGTTCGAACTTACCGAAGAACAGCGCATGATTGTGGAGACAACACGTGCGTTTGTGGAAAATGAGCTTTACCCGCACGAAGCGGAAGTGGAACGCACCGGCATTTTGCGCCCGGAACTTGTTGATGAACTCCAGGCAAAGGCGATTGAGGCGGGCCTTTACGCGGCCAATATGCCGGAAGAAGCAGGCGGCGCAGGCCTTGATACCCTGACTTGGGTTTTGTTCGAAAAAGAGCTTGGCCGGGCCAACTATGCGCTGCATTGGACATGTGTTGCCCGCCCTTCAAACATTCTCATGGCGGCGGAAGGCGAGCAGCGTGAAAAATATCTGTTCCCCTGTGTACGCGGTGAAAAAATCGACTGCATGGCGATGACCGAACCAGGCGCTGGCTCAGACTTGCGCGGCATGAAAACCACCGCAGTGCGTGATGGCGATGATTGGGTCATCAACGGCACCAAGCACTTCATAAGCCATGCAGATGTAGCTGATTTCGTCATTCTCTATGCCGCCTCTGGTGAAGAAGACACCCCGCGCGGCAAGAAGAAGCTCATTACCTCGTTCTTTGTCGACCGTGACCATCCCGGCTTCACCACCCGGCCCGGTTACAACAATGTCTCCCACCGCGGCTACACCAACTCAATTCTCGAGTTTGATGATTGCCGCATTCCCGACAACCAACGACTGGGAAAAGTGCATGAAGGCTTCGTAGTGGCCAATGAATGGCTGGGCGCCACCCGCCTGCAGGTGGCGGCGACCTGCCTTGGCCGAGCCGAACGGGCAATGGAGCACGCGTTGCAGTGGGCGGTGGACCGGGAGCAGTTCGGCCAGCAGATCGGCAAGTTCCAGGGGGTTTCATTCAAACTTGCGGATATGGCAACGGAGATGAAAGCGGCCGAACTTCTCACTCTTGAGGCTGCCTGGAAATATGACCAGGGCACCGCGAGCGATGCGGATATGGCAATGGCCAAGCCCAAAGCAACCGAAATGCTGGCCATGGTTTCAGATGAAGCCATACAAATCCACGGCGGCATGGGTGTTATGGACGAGCTTCCTCTTGAGCGCATTTGGCGCGATGCCCGCATTGAGCGCATTTGGGAAGGCACCAGCGAAATCCAGCGCCATATTATCTCGCGCGGACTTTTGCGCCCCCTCGGTGGCTGAGGCCTACAGAAATGGCGCTTCTTACCCGTTTGTTCTCGCCCAAGTCCATCGCCATTATCGGCGGGCGCATTGCAGAAAGCGTCGTCGTCGAGCTCAGAAAGCTCGGTTATGGGGGCGATATCTGGCCGGTTAATCCTAACCGGGAAAATATGGATGGGATTGTCTGCTTCAAAAGCATTCAAGCATTGCCCGGCGTTCCCGATGCCGCCTATATCGCCGTTTCCCGTGAACCAACGGTTGAACTGGTTCAAGAACTTGCCGCCATGGGCGCAGGCGGTGCGATTTGCCATGCATCAGGTTTTTCTGAGTTGGGCGAAAACGGCAAAAATCTCACCCAGAAACTGCTTGATGCCGCAGGAGGCATGCCCGTTCTGGGGCCTAATTGCTGGGGGCTTTTGAACCTGATCGACAAGACGGCCATGTGGCCGGACTTTCATGGCTGCAAGCCGGTGGATAGCGGCGTTGCCATCATCAGCCAGTCCGGAAACATGTCGATAAACTACACGATGCAGCAGCGCGGGCTGCCCATTGCCTATGTGGTCAATCTCGGCAACCAGGCCATGCTGGATGCCAATGACTGTATTGAGGCCTTCCTTGATGAGCCTCGGGTCACCGCCATTGGCATTCATGTAGAGGGTTTGCGCGATACTGCACGGTTTTCCGAACTTGCGCTTAAAGCACGAGCACGCGGCGTGCCGCTGGTGGCCCTTAAATCAGGCGCTTCAGAAAAAGGCGCACGGGCAACCTTGAGCCACACGTCGACCCTTGCCGGGTCCGATGTTCTTTATGATGCCCTGTTTGCCCGGTGTGCCGTGGCCCGGGCCCGTTCGGTTCCGGCTTTTTTGGAGATGCTGAAACTGTTCTCTCTTTTCGGCCCGTTAAGCGGTAACAAAATCGCATCGCTCAGCTGTTCCGGCGGCGAGGCCTCGCTGATTGCCGACAGGTCAGAGAACCTGTCCGTCACCTTCCCCGAACTCACCCCAAACCATGCCGAAGTGGTCCGCGCCACCTTGAACGACTATGTGGATGTCACCAATCCGCTCGATTATCACACCTTCATTTGGGGTAGGTTTGAGGAAATGAAGGCAACCTATGGGGCCATGATGAAGGGCGCGTTCGACCTCACCGCCCTTGTGTTCGATTATCCGCGCAAAGACCGCTCGAAAACCGGCGATTATGATGAAGCGCTTCGTGCTTGGAGTGAGGCGGCAGAGGAAACCGGCGCGAAAACAGCAATTATTGCAACCCTGCCGGAATGCATGCCCGAATCAGTGGCGGAGCAGCTTTATGCAGCCGGCATTGCCCCATTGTCCGGAATGGAAGAAGCCCTTGATGCCATTGAGGCCGCCGCCAAACTTTCAAATACGGGCGGCGAGGCCATCAGGCGTTCCAGAGACTATCCGGACAATGTGCAAACCCTGGATGAGTGGGAAAGCAAAGAGTTGCTAAAAGCAGCTGGCGTTCCGGCGCCAAAGGGCAAAACCGTCACGGCAGCAGAAGCTGGAGATGCGGCAGAAGAAATCGGATTTCCCGTCGCCATGAAGGCAATTGGCGAAGGGCTGGAGCACAAGAGCGAGGCCGGTGGAGTAATGCTCAATCTCACCACCCGCCCAGCTGTTGAAGATGCAGCGGAAAAACTCAGCAAGCTTTCATCCGCATTGCTGATTGAAGAAATGGTCACTGATGCGGTTGTCGAACTTATCATTGGCATTGACCGTGATAGGCAATTCGGCCCTTATCTCGTGGTTGGCGCGGGCGGCGTTCTGGTGGAGATTTTGCGCGACAGCGAGGCCCTTCTTTTGCCCCCATCGCGGCAGGAAATTGAAACGGCATTGCGCAAGCTCAAGATGTTCCCGCTCTTAGAAGGGTATCGCGGCAACCCGCCCGGCGATCTTGAAGCGGCGATCGACGCTATTGCAGCAGTTGCGCAGTTTACAATGGATCATTGGGACAATGTGGCCGAAATTGACGTCAACCCAATGCTCATCCGCCCGAAGGGCAAGGGCGTGGTGGCGGCTGATGCACTGATCAGATTGAGGAAAGATACATGAGCGAACCAATCAAAACGGAACGGCGCGGCAAGGTGCTGGAAGTCACCATCGACAGGCCCAAGGCAAATGCAATTGATGCGCAGACCAGCCGTATTATGGGCGATATCTTCGCCAGATTCCGTGACGACCCGGAATTGCGCGCTGCAATCCTTACGGCCGCGGGCGAGCGCTTTTTCTGTCCCGGCTGGGACCTCAAGGCAGCAGCTGAGGGCGAAGCGCCTGATTCAGACTATGGCGTTGGCGGCTTCGGCGGCCTTCAAGAGTTGCCGGGGCTCGGGAAACCCGTGGTAGCTGCCGTAAACGGGCTGGCCTATGGCGGCGGATTTGAGATCATGATTTCATGCGACATTATCATTGCCGCCGAGCACGCCACCTTCGCCTTGCCGGAAATCAGATCAGGCACAATTGCTGATGCCGCAGCCATAAAGCTGCCCCGCCGCATCCCCTACCACGTGGCAATGGAAATGCTGTTCACCGGGCGTGTCATTGATGTTGAAGAGGCAAAACACTGGGGGCTAGTGAACGAAATCGTGCCGGCGGAAAATCTTATTGAACGGGCCCGTGAAGTGGCCAATTTATTGGCGTCCGGACCACCTCTCGTTTACGCCGCGATTAAAGAGGTAGATCGTGAAACCTCCCACATATCGATTGCCCAGGCTTTCGATATGGTGACCAACCGCAAGCTGAAGTCCATCGACACCCTTTATGCATCAGATGACCAGCTTGAAGGTGCGCGCGCATTTGCGGAAAAGCGCGATCCTGTCTGGAAAGGAAAGTAGGTCCAGGCTCAAAGTTATCCAACGCCTCTCCCGGGCTTGCTTGAACCCGCCAGACTTTCGCGCATAAAATATTCAAATATTTTATGTCTAAGTTTTGGGGGGAAACAAAATGGCTATGGACACATCCATCGGCACACCGGAGCAAATGCGCGATCCGGATTTTACGCCACCTCTGGCAAAAGCAATTCCATTAGGTATCCAGCACGTTCTGGCAATGTTTATTTCAAACGTCACACCGGCGATTATCGTCGCCGGTGCGGCAGGGTTTGGGTTCGGGTCGAACTCTCCGGACTTCCCGGAAATGATCTACATGATCCAGATGTCCATGTTCTTTGCAGGGGTTGCAACGCTATTGCAGACAATTGGCTTCGGCCCTGTGGGCGCACGCCTTCCGGTGGTTCAGGGAACAAGTTTTGCCTTCCTGCCGATTATGATCCCGCTGGTTGCCGGCAAAGGGATTGAGGCCATGCCGGCACTGTTCGGCGGCGTACTTATCGGTGGATTGTTCCACACAATTCTTGGCTTTTTCATCGGCCGCATCCGCTTTGCCCTGCCACCGCTTGTTACCGGGCTTGTTGTTCTCATGATCGGCCTGATGCTGGTAAAGGTGGGCATTCAGTATGCTGCTGGCGGCATACCAGCCATGGACAAGCCTGAATTCGGCAGCCTTTTGAACTGGTCGATCGCGCTCCTTGTCATAGTGGTGACGCTGATCTTGAAGTTCTTCACCCGTGGCATGTGGTCGGTTGCCGCTGTCTTGATAGGTCTGCTTGCCGGATATCTTGTCTCTCTTGCCCTGGGCATGGTGAATTTCAACAGCGTCGGCAAAGCATCGGTTTTCGCCGTTCCGCAACCTTTCCACTTCGGCTTCGAATTCAGCGTGGCCGCGGTTATTGGTTTCTGCCTCATGGCATTTGTTTCTGCAGTGGAAACTGTTGGTGATGTTTCCGGCATCGCCAAGGGTGGCGCAGGCCGCGAGGCTACAGAAGAAGAAATTGTCGGTGCAACGTTTGCAGATGGCGTCGGCTCGGCTGTTGCCGGTATCTTTGGCGGCTTGCCAAACACATCTTTCAGTCAGAACGTTGGCCTGGTTGCCATGACCGGCCTGATGAGCCGGCAGGTTGTCACCTGTGGCGCCATTTTGCTTATCGTCGCCGGGCTCATCCCGAAAATCGGCGCCATCATTACAACCATTCCCATTGAGGTTTTGGGTGGTGGGGTTATCGTCATGTTCGGCATGGTGGCGGCAGCGGGCATCTCCATGCTGTCCGATGTAAACTGGAACCGCCGCAACATGGTGATTTTCGCGGTGTCGCTGTCTATCGGCCTTGGCCTGCAGATGGTTCCCAAATCAATGCAATACCTGCCAGACACGGCTCATATCTTGATGACATCTGGGCTGCTGCCAGCAGCATTTATCGCCATTGTGTTGAACCTCATCCTGCCTGAAGAGCTTGGCGAGGATCAGACAGAGGAAATTGCAGGCGGCCACGCCGGACACAAGGACGAAAACTGACACAACCGTGTATGGCCTGCTCTTGGCATCGCTTTGAGCCTGTGCAATTCTTGGCCGGGGCGCCGGGAATAAATAAAAACAGGCAGGCGATGACGGACCAGGACCTCACATTTCGTCAAAAGTACATCTCGCAGCCGGTTCTGAACCGGGTGCGGGGTGTTTTGCCCACAATGTCGGAAACCGAGCGCGAAGCGCTTGATGCGGGCACTGTGTGGTGGGATGCGGAACTTCTTTCAGGCGACCCGGATTGGAAGAAACTGTTCGCCCTTGCAACCCATCGCCTGAACGATGAAGAACAAGCGTTTCTAGATGGTCCGTGTAATGAACTTTGCCGGATGATCGATGACTGGGACATCACGTTCAACAAGCGTGATATTCCGGACAATATTTGGGCCTTTCTGAAGCGGAACGGCTTTCTCGGCCTCATTATCAATAGAGAATATGGCGGCAAGCAATTTTCCGCCTCCATGGTGTCGGCGATTGTGCAGAAGATTGCATCGCGCGGCTCATCGGCCGCCGTTGCCGTCATTGTTCCCAACTCCCTCGGGCCTGGCGAACTGCTCTCTATGTTCGGCACTGAGGAACAGAAGAACCACTATCTGCCAAGGCTCGCAGATGGCCGGGAGATTCCAGCCTTTGCCCTCACCTCTGTTGATGCCGGCTCAGATGCCGCCTCCATGACCGATACAGGCATTGTTTGCTATGGCACTTACAAGGGCAAGAAAACTCTCGGCATGCGGGTAAATTGGTCAAAGCGCTACATTTCTCTTGGGCCGGTGGCCACCGTACTGGGTCTCGCCTTCAAGCTTTATGATCCTGACGGTTTGCTGGGCAACGAGCGCGAACTGGGGATTACCGTTGCCCTTGTTCCCACCAAAACCAAGGGCGTTTCCATCGGCAGGCGGCACTATCCATCCCATCAGGCTTTTCCGAACGGGCCCAATACCGGAAAAGACGTTTTCATACCCATGGACTGGATAATCGGTGGTGAGGAACGCATCGGCCAGGGCTGGAGAATGTTGGTAACGGCTTTGTCGGCGGGGCGCGGCATCATGTTGCCGTCCATGGGGCTTTCCGCCATGAAAGTCACCGCCCGCACCACATCGGCTTATGCCCGTGTGCGCGAGCAATTCAATATTCCCATTGGCCGCTTTGAAGGGATTCAGGAGGTAATCGCCCGGATTGCAGGGCAGTGTTACACCATCGATTCAGCAACCCGGGTTACAACAGATGCAATCGATGCGGGAGAAAAGCCGGCCATTATCTCCGCCATCATGAAATATCACGCAACCGAGCGTATGCGCGACATCGTGAATGATGGCATGGATGTGCATGGCGGACGGGCCGTATGCGATGGACCGAACAATTATTTCGGGTCCGCCTATCGCGGCATCCCTATCGCAATCACCGTTGAAGGGGCAAACATCATGACCAGATCCCTCATGATCTATGGTCAGGGCTCCATCCGCTGCCACCCGTTTATCGAAATGGAAATTGAAGCTGCCCAGAACGAGAACCGCATTCAAGGATTGAAAGATTTTGATGCGGTGTTTTTCAAACATGCAGCGTTTCAGTTCAAAACATTAAGCCTTGCCTTCTTCCGCGGCTGGTCCCGCGGCTGGATGTCTTCAGCTCCTGTGGAAGGACCCACATCGCGCTACTACCGGCAGATAAAACGTCTTTCTTCCGCACTGGCGCTGATCAGCGAAGGTGCGCTCCTTACAATGGGCGGCACGCTGAAACGCAAGGAACTTATTTCCGCGCGGCTGGGCGATATTCTTGCTGAGCTTTACCTGTCGTCGTGCGTGCTCAAGCGCTACGAAGATGATGGCCAGCCGAAAGATGATTTGGCCCTTGTCCACTGGGCTTGCCAAACCTCCCTGCATGAGGCAGAGCGCCGCCTGCGAGCGCTGGTGTTCAACTTTCCAGTGCGCCCGGTTGCCTGGTTCTTGAGGTTCATCACGCTGCCCTTCGGCCATGGGGTCTCGCCTCCATCAGATGCACTGGTGCACCAGGTTGCAGAACTTATCCAATCGCCCGGAGACATGCGCAACCGGGTAACCGAAGGCATTTATATCGGCACCAAGGACGATATTTTGGGCAGGATCGAGCATGCATTTGCTCAGGTCATTTCGGTATCAGACATCAAACGCAAAATGCGCCAGGCCCGTATGCGCGATATTGAAGAGGCTTTGGCCCGCAATGTTATCAGCGAAGATGAGGCTGAACGCCTGCACGAGGTAAACGCTATCGTGCGAGACGTATTGAGAGTCGACGATTTTTCATTGGAAGAACTTACCGGCCGCGCCCCGAGCACTCCGCGCACCACCCGCCAGAAGGCCGCACGGAAAAAATAACCACAGGAGGCAGCAATCGCCCGAACGCCAGCAAAAGCTTCACCTGCGCCCAAGCCCCGCCGCCCCCGTGTTAAGCGATTACCCGATCGTGGCAGGCCGGTTTTCATCGTTGATGGAGCGCGCACACCATTTTTGAAGGCCCGCAAAGGTCCTGGCCCGTTTACGCCGGTTGATCTCGCCGTTCATGCTGGCCAGCCGCTGCTCATGCGCCAATCTTTTGACCCTGAGGAATTTGATGAAGTCATCCTTGGTTGCGTCAATGTTCATGCTGACGAGGTAAACCCGGGCCGGGTTGCGGCGCTGCGTTTGGGCTGCGGGCCGGAAGTTCCGGGCTGGACGGTGCAGCGCAACTGTGCCTCCGGCATGCAATCCATCGACACGGCCTACAGATACATCTCCGCAGGCGACGCCGACCTCATTCTCGCCGGTGGCACCGAGGCCCTATCCCACGCCCCGCTCTTGTTTTCAGAAGAGGCAACCAAGTGGTTCGCCGAACTGTTTGCCGCCAAATCAACCGCTGACAAGGCGCAGGTTTTTGCCAAGATCAAACCAGGCCATTTCTCTCCGTCAATCGGCATTCTGCGCGGGTTGAATGATCCGGTTGTGAAACTCTCCATGGGGCAAACCGCTGAAAAGCTTGCCCATCTTTACGATATTTCGCGAACTGATGCGGACGAGTTTGCGATCCGCAGCCATGACCGTCTGGCCCGCGCCCATGCTAACGGCAATCTTGAGGAGCTGGCTCCCATCATGGCAGATAATGGCAAAGTTTACGGCCATGATGATGGTGTGCGGCCAAACTCCACCATGGAAAACCTTGCCAAGCTGAAACCGGCATTCGAGCGGCCCTTTGGCAAAGTAACCGCAGGGAACTCTTCCCAGATTTCAGATGGCGGATGCTGGACGATCTTAGCGTCAGAAGCATCGGTTAAAAAATACCGCCTGAAACCTATGGCTCGAATTGTAGACAGCGAATGGGCAGCGCTTGACCCTTCCGTTATGGGGTTCGGCCCGGTGATCTCCTCAACACCGCTCATTCAACGCCATGGCCTCAAAACTGCTGATATTGGTGCCTGGGAAATCAACGAGGCCTTCGCAGCGCAAGTGCTCTCCTGCCTAAAGGCGTGGGAGGACACTGTTTTCTGTCAAAATGTTCTGGGGCTCGACAAGGCTTTCGGCGCGCTTGACCAGGACAAGCTCAATAT
>JBPCVY010000002.1:0-3199 GCA_051010055.1 Hyphomicrobiales bacterium
ACAATATGGTTTCAATCGGCTTGAGGCGGGCAATCTCGGCAGATATCAGCGCCCCGTCGCCGCGCACCACCATCAATGGGGCATCTATGCCAAGAGTGTGGAAATGGGTTGATGCTGCCTCGATCAAATGATGGATAAGGTTGATAAGCCGGGCGTTGAGGACGCAGGTGAGTGCCCGGCGCGGCCCGTCAAGCTGTTGTGAAAGCTCATGGCTGCAACTCACCGGCTTGTCCGTCATCTCCACAATGATGTCGCGCGCAGTGCGTTCATGATCAAGATTGCGCACCGCAAAGCGCCCGGCGACGGCAAAAGCGGAAACCTCGCCTTCAAGCCGCTCTAGCTGTTCGCGCAAGATGGCCACGTCAAGAACCACCTGTTCGTTACCGAACGCATCATGGCCGCCGGCCACTATGATATGTGGGTCGCCCTTCAATGCGTCTGAAAGCCCGGCTCGGGCAAGGGCGCTTTCATCAAATCCGATGAGCACCAAGCAGACCCGTCCGCCTTGGCCCTCAACCACCGCATTGGTTGCCAGTGTGGTGGAAAGAGACACAAGCGCTATGTCTTGCGGGTTCGCGGAAACTTGCGAGAGAACAATGTCCACCGCAGACCCGATGCCGAGCGATAGATCATGACGGGTTGTGAGCGCTTTGGCGCTGGCGACAACGCCTTCGCTCTCGTCCAGCAGCACGCAGTCCGTGTATGTGCCGCCCGTGTCGATGCCCATCAATAGCGCCATCTATTCTGCCAATCCGTACAATTCTAAACCGGCTGGTTCTGTCATGAACTTGATGCTGCGGCAAGAAAAATGGCACGGCAAATGTTCCGGTTGACCTTCCCGTGACTAGAAGGATTAAAAGCCATTGCATGAACGAACGCGTAATTGCCAAAGACCCGGTATGTGGAATGGATGTGGACCCGGCTGCGGGGAAACCATCCTTTGAATACAAGGGCCAGACCTATCACTTCTGCAGACAGGGCTGCCACGACAAGTTTGCCTCCGATCCTGAGCTTTGGCTTGCGGGCGGGCCGGAACCAGAGCCTATGCCCGAAGGCACGCTTTACACCTGCCCGATGGATCCGGAAATCGTTCAGGAAGGCCCGGGCGATTGCCCGATTTGCGGTATGGCCCTTGAACCGATGGGCGTGCCGCCTGCTGATGCCGGCCCCAACCCGGAGCTTGTGGATTTCCGCCGCCGCTTTTTGGTTGGGTTGATTTTCACCATCCCGCTGCTGGTCATTGCCATGGGGCCTCATGTTGGCCTGCCCATAGAACGCTGGCTGACAAATGCTCAAAATGGCTGGTTGCAGTTTTTTCTAACCATGCCGGTGGTGTTGTGGTGCGGCTGGCCGTTCTTTAAACGCGGCTGGGCGTCGGTGAAAAACCGCGCCCTGAACATGTTCACACTGATTGCCCTTGGCACCGGAGCTGCCTTTGCCTTCAGCGCGCTGGCGGTTATTTCACCGGGGATTTTCCCTGAAAGCGTGCGCATGGCTGATGGCACCGTGCCGGTTTACTTTGAATCCGCGGCCGTCATCATCTTGCTTGTTCTGCTTGGCCAGATTCTTGAGCTGAAAGCGCGCGAGCGCACGAGCAGCGCCATTCGTGCCTTGCTTGATCTTGCGCCGGAAACAGCCGTTCGCGTGCGCGATGGCAAGGATGAAACGGTTTCGCTTGATGAGATCGTGCTTGGTGATTTGTTGCGGGTGAAGGCAGGAGAAAAAGTGCCTGTTGACGGTGCCGTGATGGAAGGCGCTTCAAGCGTCGATGAAGCCATGCTTACGGGCGAACCGTTGCCGGTGGAAAAGGGTGTTGGCGATCATGTCATCGGCGGCACCATCAATGCCACGGGCTCATTTGTTATGCGCGCTGAACATGTGTGTGCAGACACCATGCTGGCGCGCATTGTGGATATGGTGGCCACCGCCCAGCGCTCCCGCGCCCCTGCTCAACAGCTCGCCGATAAGGTTTCGGGATATTTTGTGCCAGCTGTTATTGCAGTGGCGGTTGTCGCGTTTGCGGCGTGGTGGATTTGGGCCCCGGCGCCGGCCTTCTCATATGCGTTGATTGCGGCCGTCTCAGTGTTGATTATCGCCTGCCCATGTGCGCTCGGACTGGCAACTCCCATGTCGATCATGACTGCAACCGGGCGCGGTGCGCAGGCTGGGGTTCTCTACAAAGAGGCCGCGAGCCTTGAAGCATTCGCCGGGGTGGACACCCTTATTGTCGATAAAACAGGCACCCTGACGGAAGGCAGGCCCGCGGTGCGCGATGTTATCGCAACCGGCGGCCACACGATTGATGGCGTGATGGAAATTGCCGCTGGCCTGGAGCAGGGCGCAGAGCACCCGCTGGCAAAGGCAGTGCTTGCCCATGCGGAAGAAGAGGGGACTAAGCCTTCTCCTGTCAAAGATTTCACGGCCCTTCCCGGCAAGGGCGTGGTGGGCATCGCCGATGGCAAGAAGGTTGGCCTTGGCAATGAGGCGCTGATGAAGGATTTGGGCGCTGAGGCGTCCGGAGTGGCCGAAACCCTTGAAGCTGCCCGTTCAACTGGGAGCACCGCCGTGCTGTTGGCTGTGGACGGCGAGCTGGCGGGCATCCTCATTATTCATGACCCCATCAAGGGTTCAGCGCGGCAGGCCTTGGCAGACCTTCGCGCAGCCGGCCTTAAGGTCATTATGGCCACGGGCGATGAGGAGGGCACGGCGCTCTCTGTTGCTGGAGAGCTTGGGATTGACGAGGTTCATGCCGGCGTTTTACCTGAAGACAAGGCGCAACTGGTGCGGAAGCTGCAGGAAGGCGGCGCCAAGGTTGCCATGGCTGGCGATGGTATCAACGATGCGCCAGCCCTTGCCCGGGCTGATGTTGGCATCGCCATGGGAACAGGCGCAGATGTTGCCATTGAAAGCGCCGGCATAACCCTTGTGAAGGGCGACCTTGGTGCAATTGTCCGCGCTCGCAAGCTTTCGGCGGCGACTATGGCAAATATCAGACAGAACCTGTTCTTTGCCTTTTGCTATAACGCCATTGGCGTACCATTGGCAGCTGGCGTTCTTTATCCGGCATTTGGCGTTTTGCTGTCGCCCATGTTTGCGGCTGCGGCAATGAGCCTTTCCTCGGTTTCTGTCATAACCAATGCCTTGCGCCTTAGAAGCATCAAGCTTTAAATGCCTGTCGAAAGAGCAATCGGAGATTTCA
>JBPCVY010000003.1:0-34528 GCA_051010055.1 Hyphomicrobiales bacterium
CCGCCAATTATCGCGGTTTTCATGTATTCCGGGGTGCCGAATGCGGGCGCGCCTGATTTCATATCAACGTTTGAGGTAAATCCCCCATAGATGACAGGGGCGCCGGGCCTGACAAGCTGGGTCATCACTATGCCTGCCAGCGCCTCGGCGTTTTGTTGGGCAAGAGCGCCCGCAAGGGTTACCGGCGCCATGGCGCCTGCCAGGGTGAACGGTGTCATGACAATCACCTGATTGTGCGACGACATGTTGATGATGCCGTTGAGCATGACATCATCAAGACGCAAGGGCGATGATGAGTTGATGATAGAGATCAGCGAGGGTTCTTGCTCAAGCTGCTCATAGGAAATGCCGCGCACAATGCGCGCCAGCTCAATGCCGTCCTTGATGCGCTCATCACTCAGCGAATAGGCGTGAAAAACCTTGTCTGTAAGCTTTGCCATATCGCGGATGCATTCCAGATGACGGATTGCAGGGTGCCGGTCAATGGGCTCAACAGGGTAGCCACCGATGACATGGAGAATGTTGAAATATTGCGCAAGTCTAAGGAATTTCCGGAAGTCCTCGGTGTTTCCCGTGCGCCGGCCACTGTCCAAATCGTCACTGGAAACAGGGCTGCCAACCAGGCAATTGGCAATCCAGTTGCCGCCGATATGCACATTGCGTTCCGGATTACGCGAATGAACGGTGAATTCCGCAGGAGCAGTTTGAATCACCTCTTCAACCATGGCCCTATCGAACCTTACCCGGTCCGAATTGGGGTCAACGTCACCGCCGGCTTTTTTGATGATTTTCTTGGCATCTTCATTGATGAAATCGATGCCGATTTCTTCCAGCACATCCAATGATGTGTCGTGGATGGACTGCAGCTCATCTTCCGACACAAGCTGCATTGGCGGGTAGGGATTGCGGGGTTGGCCCCATGGCAACTGATCAATCGTTGAGGTGGCGCGCTTGCGGTTGCGCGCTCTTAAAGAATCACTCCGGCGCCCGCGCCGTGCTTTCGATTTCTCGACTGCATTTTCCATCCGGTGCTCTTTCCTTGTGCTTCTCTGGTTGCGTTCCTATGCCTGTTTGACTGTGGCGTGCTTTGCTGCGTCCGCGACCGCGGCAACTTCCGGGTCTTTTTCAACTTGTGCCACCAGCCACCGCTCAAACCGCCGGATTTTGGTTTTGTGGCGGTGGGCTGATTCATAAACAATCTTCCATGAATGGGTGCAAGGAACCTGCAAATCAAACGGGCAAACCAGCTGGCCGCTGGCAATATCATCGGCCGCAAATGGCCACATGGCCATTGCCACTCCCTTGCCGTCTACGGCTGCTTGGAGCGCCATGACATAACTGTCGAAGGACAGTTTGCGCGACGGCTCCAAATCATGAATTCCCGCCATTTTAAGCCATGTCATCCAGTCTTCCTCAGCGGTGTAGACGTGAATGAGGGCGTGCTGGCGCAAGTCTTCCGGGGTTTCCAGAGGGTGCTCGCCTTTCAAAAGCTCCGGGCTGCACACCGGCACCAACGACGAGTGAAACAATTCGCGTGTGTAAAGGCCCTGCATACGCCGCCGGGAGAGAATGAAGGCCACATCCACATTGCCCCTGTCAAAGTCCCAATCCAGATGGGAAGTGGACAAACGCACCTGCATGTCCGGGTAGCGTTTTTCAAAGTCGTAAAGCCGGGGAATAAGCCATTTCAGCGCTACAGTGACATAAACCTGGATGGTCAGTTCGTTATCGGCTTCATCGGCATCCAGCTGGCGGGTTTTCTCCTCAATCTGGTCGAATGCGCTGCGCACTGCGGGGAAATAGGATTGGCCGGCTGTTGTAAGCTCTACCGGGCGTTTGTCGCGCTTGAACAGAAGCAGGCCAAGCTGTTCTTCAAGGGCGCGAATCTGGTGGCTCACTGCTGAGCGGGTAACGTTCAGCTCATCAGCAGCCATGCGGAAAGAACATGTGCGGGCAACCGCTTCGAAGGCCATCAGGGCCCGCATTGGGGGAAGTCGGCGCCTTGCCAATTTTTCTCACCCTCTTCTAAACGGCCAAATGTGCAAAACCGGTTGATTTTGCACACATAAACGCCGTTATCGAAAAATCCTTTGTTGACTGAGTTTCACCTCTTGGTGAAAAAATTCCTGTATCGCCCGCGACCCAATTGTGTACAAACTCGACACAGAAAGGCACCAACATGCCAGGCTTATCCGGGCAAATCGGAGGATGCATCATGAGCATCTCAGAAGACACAACACGCAGGCGCGGCGGGCGTGCTGCACGCAAAGCGTTGCGCGCTGCGCCGGTCCCCGTAGAAGAAGCTGCAGTAAAGCCGGGCATGGAAGGCGGCGCCTTCAAGCCGCTAGGCGACAGTGATGTTAAACGCATTCACGAGGCCGCCCTTGAAATCCTGGAAACCGTCGGCCTGTGCGATGCCATCGAAAGCGCGGTTGATTATCTCACCAAAGCCGGGTGCGAGTACCGTGATGGGCGCGTATATTTCCCGCGTGTGGTTGTTGAAGATGCAATTGCCAAGGCAAACCGCACCTTCACTCTTTATGGCCGCGACCGAAAACATGACATCACGCCAACAGGCAAGAGAGTGTTTTTCGGCACCGCAGGTGCGGCAGTTCATATTGCAGAACCTGAAACCAACACTTACCGCGATAGCTTGCTTGGTGATTTGTACGACGCTGCGCGCATCGTCGACAGGTGCGAGCATATTCATTTTTTCCAGCGCACCGTGGTGGCCCGCGATATTGAAGATCCAAGAGAGCTTGATCTCAACACCGCCTATGCATCCCTTGCGGGCACGAGCAAACATGTGGGCACGAGCTTTGTTCATCCCGACTATGTGAACGAAGCCCTAAAAATGGCGCACTTGATCGCCGGAAGCGAGGCGGCCTGGCGTGAGCGCCCGTTCATGTCCATGTCGTGCTGTTTCGTCGTCCCGCCTATGAAGTTTGCAGAAGATGCATGCCGCTGCCTAGAGGCTGCTGTGCTCGGCGGCATGCCGGTTTTGCTTTTGTCGGCTGGGCAGGCCGGCGCCACAAGCCCGGCGGCCCTTGCCGGTGCAGTAGTGCTGCAGGTGGCAGAATGCCTTGCAGCGCTTGTTTATGTGAACGCGATTGTTCCGGGCGCACCGGCGATTATGGGCCCCTGGCCATTTGTGTCTGATTTGCGTACCGGCGCCATGTCCGGCGGCTCCGGTGAACAGGCGTTGCTAACGGCGGCATGTGCCCAGATGGGACACTTCTATGACTTGCCGACCGGCTCTGCGGCAGGCATGTGCGATGCCAAGATGCCGGACATTCAGGCCGGTTATGAAAAAGGATTAACCGCAGGCCTGGTAGGGGCATCCGGTCTCAATCTGGTTTACGAATCTGTTGGCATGCACGCCAGCCTGCTTGGCTTTTGCCTGGAGAGCCTTTTAATCGACAACGATATGATCGGCGCCATTAACCGGAACGTGCGGGGAATTGAAGTTACCGACGAAACACTCGGAGTGGACGTTATCAAATCGGTCTGCCTGGAAGGGCCGGGCCATTTTCTGGGTCATGAACAAACCTTGTCGCTCATGCAAAGTGAGTATGTTTATCCAGAACTCGGCAACAGAATGAGCCCTAAAGAATGGCAAGAAGCGGACAAGCCGGACATTGTTGCAAATGCCATAGCGCTCAAAAAACAGGTGTTGGAATCACATCATGCCGAAAACATACCGCTTGAAACCGACAAGGAAATCCGGGCGCAGTTTCCTATCAAATTGCCGCGTGATCGTATGTGAGCAATCGGCGATGCCGCAAGGGGTGCGGCAATTGTCGCAAATGGGCTCTGTGATAAACGACTTAGCTTACTATTCTTCTTTTCAGCTTGTTATCATTAAGACAATTACGAGCCGTGATGCCGGACTTTTGAGCGTGCTGCGGTTGAAAAATGTCTGAAGGCTGATAGGCTTAATCCAGCGTCTATTTTTAAAACCGGCGTTAAACAAAGCAAGAGTTCTAGCACGATAACGCTGCACAACAGCGATTGGCAGAACCAAAATAGAGCCTGAAGGGAGGGCTTTAATGACTCAAAGAGAAAATATCTGGATACCTAAACTCAAGGAGCAACTGTCGGAGAAACTTATCTCGCGCCGTGAGTTTATCCGCCATTCAACTTTGTTGGGCATGTCGGCAGGTGCTGCCTACATGTGGGCAGGTAAAATCACCGGTAACCCGATTGCCGCCCCAGCGCGCGCTGCGGAAATGCCGAAAGGTGGCATTTTCAAAATTTCGATGCGCGTTCCGAAAATCGACAACCCCCACACCTTTTCATGGATTTATGACTCCAACATCACCCGTCAAACTGCTGAATACCTGACGAAAACAGCTCAAGATAATGTCACCCGGCCTTATCTGTTTGAAAGCTGGCAGGCGTCTGACGATCTGAAAACCTGGACGTTCAAAACCCGCGACGTGAAGTGGCACAAAGGCCGCCAGTTTACCGCTGAAGATGCAGCTTGGAACATTAAGCGCGTATTGCAAGCGGAAACCGGTTCATCTGTGCTCGGCCTGATGAAAGGCTACATGCTGAAAGATGTGCCGACGGGCGAAAAAGATGACAGTGGCAAGGAAAAGATGACCACCGAGCTGTGGGATGCCGGCGCCATCGAAGTCAAAGACGACCGCACTGTGGTGCTGAACCTCAAAGAAGCCCAGGTGGCTGTGCCTGAGCATATGTTCCACTACCCGTTCGCTATCCTTGACCCTGAAGAAGGCGGCAAGTTTGGCGTCGGCTCGAACGGCACGGGCGCGTTCGAGCTTACCGACTATGAAGTCGGCCAGCGCGCTGTCGTGAAGGCCCGCAAGGACTATTGGGGTGATGGACCATATCTCGATGAAATCCACTTCATCGATTTGGGCGACAACCCGGCCGCGGAAGCTGCAGCGGTGCAGTCCAAGCAGGTGCACGGCATCTATAACGGCAACGTTGAGCAGATCGACATCTACAAGCAGATGGATCACGTGAACATGTATGAGGCAACGACTGCTGCCACCGCTGTGGTGCGCATGCAAGTCGACCGGCCTGAGTTCAATGATCCGAAAGTGCGTAAAGCTCTCCGCCTGGCAACCGACCAGGAGCAGGTGCTGTCGATCGCGCACAAAAACCTTGGCGACAAGGCCGAGCACCATCACGTGTGCCCGATTCATCCTGACTATGCCAAGCTGCCTTTCATGAAGCAGGATATTGGCGCAGCCAAGAAATTGCTGGAAGAAGCAGGCCACAAGGATGGCGTTGATCTTGAAATCAACATCAAGCCGGACCCGTCATGGGAGTTGGCTGCCGTTGAAACAATGGTGTCGCAATGGAAGGAAGCCGGCATCCGTTGTAAGATCAACGTGCTGCCGTCCTCCAAGTTCTGGGAAGTTTGGGACAAAGTGCCGTTCGGTTTCACTGAATGGGCGCACCGTCCGCTTGGGTTTATGGTGCTTGGCCTAGCCTACCGCTCTGGCGTGCCATGGAACGAAACCCACTACAACAATCCGAAGTTCGACGAGACCCTGACAAAGGCGGAAGGTACGCTGGATGTTAAGGAACGCTCGAAGATTATCGGCGAGCTGCAGACAATGATGCAGGAAGACGGACCGATCGCTCAGCCGCTTTGGCGCGCTCTGTACGTTGTGCATGACAAGAAGCTGAAAGGCTTCCAGCTGCACCCAACCCGTTATATCTTCGGGGACGAACTGGCGCTGGAGTCCTGAGCACAACAGCGCATCTGGACGAATACGCCCCCGGAAGTTTACTTTCGGGGGCGTTTTTTTGATTGCGCCCTCGCACTTGCGCGCAGAACCTGCCTTGTGGCCATGTAGAGACCTTAACGGACATGTTCACTTTGCTCGCTCTCATATCTCTCATCGCCTGGATTGGGCTTGTCTTTTTCCGGCATAGTTTTTGGACGACCGACCAACGCCTTCCAGTCAGCGACGGCTTGCTTGAACAGTGGCCAGCGGTGGTTGCAATTGTTCCAGCGCGCAATGAACAAGAAACAATTGCCCGCTGCCTCGGCGCCATTGCCCGCCAAAATTATGCAGGCCGCCTGCATATTGTCCTGGCAAATGATTCCAGCACCGATAACACCGCAGACATCGCCACCGGGCTTGGCGAAACAGCACTTTCGATTGTGAATGCACTGCCCCTTGAAGAGGGCTGGGCAGGAAAGATGTGGGCTCTGGAGCATGGCGTGAAGAAAGCGGCCGAACGGGCCCCGAAATTTTATTGGTTCACCGATGCCGATATTGAGCACGGGGAAGGTGTGCTTTCATCCCTTGTTGCGCATGCTGAAGCAAACCGGCTTGGGCTCACATCGCTCATGGTTCGGCTGCGCTGTCAGAATTTTTGGGAAAAATTGCTGGTTCCTGCCTTCATCTACTATTTCTGCCTCATCTATCCCTTTCGGGCGGTGAACAATCCTAAAAGCCCGATTGCGGGGGCTGCCGGTGGGTGCATTTTGGTGCGGAAACAAGCACTGGAGCAGGCGGGGGGAATTGTTGCTGTAAAAAATGAAGTTATAGATGATTGTGCCATTGGCCGGGCGGTGAAGCGGGCAGGTTGGCCTGTCTGGCTTGGGCTTGCAGATGATAGCTTCAGCTTGCGCGGCTATGAAAAGCTGAGCGACTTCTGGAACATGGTGAAGCGCTCAGCCTTCGAACAGTTGAAGCATTCCTATCTGCTTTGTGCTGGCGCGATTGCCGGGCTGGCGCTGACGTTCTTGTTGCCACCTTTACTCGCGCTCGGGTTTGGACTTGGGGCCTGGCCACTTGCTTGGCTGGCGGGCATTGCCGCCTGGATACTCATGACCGCCAGCTATCTGCCGATAGTGCGCTACCATAAACTCTCCCCCATCTGGGCGCTGAGCTTGCCAATGGCCGCGTGCCTTTTTGGCGCCATGACTGTCGATTCCGCTTTGGCCGGATTGACCGGAAAGAGCGCGAATTGGCGCGGGCGAGACATGAAAAATTCCTGACACCGGCTGGTGCCAAATGGTGCCAAAGCTTGTTTTAAATAATGTCATTGAAGTTTGCAGTTGATTTAGGGGGTGGCTCACCTTCATAATTCCGTTGCACAACAAATGCCAAAGAGGTGGGGTGAGTGCTGGTTGGCGATTTCTGCCAGTTGCTCAAAAGACCGCCCGAAAAAAAAGGATTGGGAGTTAATCAATATGTCAACAGTCAAACAATCAACGCGCGAGACTTTGCTGGCCGCCAAGTCGCATACGCGCCGTACGTTTCTGAAAGGGTCTGCTGCTGCAGGCGCTCTAGGAATCGCGGCACCGGCGTACATTCAAAATGCCCTGTCGGCTTCCGGGGAAATCAACATTCTCATGTGGTCCGACTATCTGCCCGATACATTCATCAAATCGTTCACTGACGCTTCCGGCATCAAGGTGAACTACAC
This sequence comes from Hyphomicrobiales bacterium, assembly GCA_051010055.1. Classification (GTDB taxonomy): domain Bacteria; phylum Pseudomonadota; class Alphaproteobacteria; order Rhizobiales; family CAJQND01; genus CAJQND01. The sequence goes on from JBPCVY010000003.1 coordinate 7,420, forward strand.
CGGTATCGGATCGAACGAAGAAATCATCAACAAGATGAAGGCCACCAAGGGCCAGGGGTTCGATATCGTATCGCCCACCAACAACCGTAATCTGCAGTGGGAGCCGCTTGAGCTGCTGCAGCCCATCGATATGAGCAAGGTGCCTATCGACAAGGTGAACCCGGCGATGGCCAAGATCGGCGAAACCGGATGGAACTTTGGCGGTAAGGGCGTGCACTGGCTGCCGCACATTTGGGGTACTGAAGGCGTTGGCTGGCGTACAGACCTGTGGACGCCGAAGGATGGCGTACCTTCCTATGGTGACGTATGGGCAGACGAAAATGCAGGTAAAACCATGGGCCGTCCGCACTCCATGATGCTTGGCGCGGGCCTTTACATGGAATCTATTGGCGAGCTTGATCCAGGTTCAATCTGGAAAGCTTATTCCTCAGAAGACGCCATGCGTCCGATTTGGCAGAAAGTCACCGACTGGTGTATCGCCCGCAAGAAAAACATCAAAATTTTGTGGAACGATGCGGACACCCAGAAGAATGCTCTTCTCAATGAAGGCGTGATTGTCGGCCAGACCTGGGACGGCCCGCCGCTTGCCCTCAAAACCAATGGTGATCCTTTGACCTATCAGGCACCGAAGGAAGGTTCGATGGCCTGGGTCGACGGCATGGCAGTGCCGATAGGCGCGAAGAACATGGATCAAATCTATGAATTCGTGAAATTCGCGTTCCAGGCAGAGCCCGCCGGTAAAGCCATCGACAAGCATGGCTACAACTCACCGGTACTGGGCGCCGATAAGTTTGCCGGCGATGTTTACAAAAAGAACTTTGCGGAAGCTTATCCAGGCGATGCGCTTGCCAAGCTCAACCCATGGCCTGCTGAAGCGCCATGGTATGCGGATGTGCGCACCGAGTATCGCAACAAGTTTGTGAACGCATAAGTTCGCTTCAACAACAGCGCCCGGGCCATCGCATGGCGGCCCGGGTGGGCCGTTACTTTTTGCCCGGCGGGCGCAAACTCGTTTGGTAAAGCTCGCAAGGGGGATAAGAGGCAGCACATGAGCAGTGGGGTAGGTGTGGACCTGGACAATGTCTGGGTGAAATTCTGGGAGTTCGTTGCGGTCCGCGAGGCCAACGTTTCCATCAAAGGTGGCGAGTTTTTCTCGTTTCTTGGTCCATCCGGCTGCGGCAAGACCACAATTTTGCGGACAGTTTCAGGGTTTCAGGAGCCATCGGAGGGTGAAGTCCTTATAGGCGGAAACAACATGGCCGGCATCGGCCCGAACCAGCGTCCCACAGCTTTGATTTTTCAAAATTTGGCACTCTTTCCGCTCATGACAATTTGGGAAAACATCACGTTTTCCATGGAAGTCAAGGGTGTTGGCAAAACCGACCGCCGCAAGCGGGCTGACGAGTTGCTGGAATTGATCGCCCTGGAAGGCCAGGGCGAGAAAATGGTCAACGAGCTTTCCGGCGGCCAGAAGCAAAGGGTCGCCATCGCGCGCGCATTGTGTGCAGAGCCGGATGTCCTGCTGCTTGATGAGCCCTTGTCAGCACTTGATCTGAAATTGCGCCAGCACATGCGCACCGAACTTCGCGCAATTCAAAAGCAGGTGGGCATTACCTTTATCTATATCACCCATGACCAGGGCGAAGCTCTCACCATGTCGGACAATGTGGCGGTGATGAGCGCCGGGATTATTGACCAGGTGGCAGATGGGCGCTCCATTTATGATGACCCTGCATCGCCGTTCGTTGCCTCGTTCGTTGGCGAGAACAATGTTTTCTCCGGCAAGGTGAAGGCAATTTCCAAGGATTATGCAGTGGTTGACAGCCCGGCCGGCGATTTGCGCGGGCGTATTGCCACCGCCGCCAAGGGCAAAATCAAAAAGGGTGATGACGCCATGGCGTTCGTGCGCCCGGAGGCGCTGTCTATTGCCGAGGGGCGGAAGGGTACGAATGAAAACCGGCTCACCGCGACGGTGAAAACCGAAGAATTTGAAGGCCAGTCCTACAATATTTTCCTCAATCAGGCTGATGGCGCCGAGGTGAAGATGTCGCTGGTGAACCAGGGCCAGGCCTATGACCATGCGGTGGGCAGCAAAATGACCCTTTCGTGCAGTTCCGACCAGGCGGTTGTGTTGCCGGCGGGAACCTTGGCGAGCGAGTAGGGGGAAAAGATGAAAGGCTTTTTCCTGAAAGACTTTTTCAACCGGAACGGCCCGTTGTTGGGCTCGTATCTCCTGATAACCGTCGGCTTTTGGGTGCTTATCCTCATTGTTTTGCCGCAGCTGTCCATGCTGGATTATTCGTTCCGGTTAAACCTGCCGCCAGCTGAAATCGGCGGTGAAAAAGACGTTTACACGATTTCGAACTACAAACATTTTTTCCTCGGCAGCGAAGGCAGTCCTGAAGCCTATAACCGGGTCGATATAGCGGTCTTTTTCAAAACTATTGTCGCAGCTATTTTCGTAACCCTGCTCGATTTGCTGCTGTGTTATCCATTGGCCTATTTCCTGGGTCAGTCAGCAACAGGCGCTTCAGGCCGGGTTCTTTTATTGCTTTTGATCATTCCCTATTGGGTGAACGAAATACTTCGGGCATTTGCCTTCCGGATTATTTTCGGTGCCAGCGGCGTCATCAACACGGTGCTGATGGGCATTGGCATCGTGGATACGCCGATCGACTTCATCAGGATGGATGTGGCGCTCTTTGCCGGGCTTGGCTATGCCTACATTCTGTTGATGATCTTCCCGATCTATAACGCCATAGAGAGCCTTGACCGGAACCAGATTGAGGCAGCGCGCGACCTTGGCTCACCCTGGTGGCGCATTCATTGGCGCATCGTCATTCCGTTTGCCAAACCAGGGATTGTTTCCGGCTGTACCATGGTGTTCATGCTCACCGCTGGCGCCCTTGCCGCACCGCAAATTCTCGGCGGCCCGTCGAGTCTATGGTTCACCCAAATCATCTATCAGTGGTTCAATACCGGCGGAAACTGGCCGCGCGGTTCGGCCTATGCGGTGGTGCTGCTGTTCACATGTATCGCTTTCGTCTTGCTGATGATGCGCCTGTTCAAAGTCAAAATGGGTGAGATCGGCAAATGAGGCAGAACCCACTCATAAAACTGTTTTTGGCCATCTATCTGGTGATTTTCTTTGGCTACCTGCTGGGCCCGCTCATCATTATGGGAATTACCGCGTTTAACTCGCCGTCTTTCCCAAAAGCTGCCCCATGGGAGTGCCTGACCTTTGAATGGTTCAGTGTGCTGGCAAATGACGAGCGCATTATGAACGGCATCAAGAACAGCTTTCTTGTCGGGTCTGGCACCGTCACCCTTTCGGTTATTATCGGGCTTGCCGGTGCGCTTGTGCTGACCCAGGTTTGGCCGAAGCTGCGGCCCACTTATTATACGGTTGTCATCGCTCCAATCCTAATTCCCGGTGTGGTGCTTGGTATTTCGACACTTGTCTTTTGGGGCAGGTTCAACACCATGCTCGGATTGTCAGATGAAAGCATTTTGCAGAACGGCTTGTTCCTGACCATTTTGGGCCAGACAACGTTCATCGCCTCGTACTGCATGCTGGTTTTTGTGGCGCGGTTGCAACGGTTCGATTCCGGACTAACCGAGGCGGCGCTCGATTTAGGCGCTACCCACGTTCAAGCCTTCCGCAAAATTATGTTGCCGTTCCTTTATCCGGCGATTGGTTCAGCGGCAGTGCTGGCATTTCTCGCCTCCTTTGAAAACTACAACACCACCACATTCACCTTCGGCAAATACCCGACACTCACCATCGAGCTTGCCCAGAAGGTGCGCTACGGCATCAACCCGTCCATTTCCGCATTGGCGGTGATTATTGTTGGCATCACCATCGTTGGTGCGTTGGTTTACGAAGTGCACAAGCGCCGTCAGGCCATGGCAATCGCCAATGGCGCTCCACCCGAAGCGGTGGCAGGCCTCAAACTTCCTAAGTTTTTCTCCGGGAACCCCGCCGCAATCGTTCTGGCGCTGGTTCTTGTCAGTGGCATCGGCACCGTTATATTCGCGCAAGTTTACAGCCCCGATGCGTGCAAGGTTGAGGTGCGTGAAGAAAAGCGCAAAGCTACCGAAGAGCGCATCAGGCAATTGCAGGAAAGAACCCGCCAGCAGAAGCTGCAGGAGAACCTGAAAGGGCCTGACATTTTCGCACCAAAGCAGGTGCCACCGGCAGCGCCGCCTTCACCAAAACCGCAAAATCCAGGCTCAGGCACCTTCGGTGATGTGTTCAATCCGGGCAATCTGGACGAAACGGGGCCTAATCAGCAGCAGCAACAGGAACAGAAGAAAGACGATGACAAGGGCTCATCGCTTAATCCTGGCTCTGGTGCATTCGGCAATGTGTTTGCTCCCAAGAACCTCAATGACGCTGCAGGAACCAACGGTACTGGCAGCCAATAGTCATTTCCCCTTAGGAGGTTCGGGAAGGGATTTCCGGTCATAGAACCCGTCATAGTGGATAAGTGTTTGCTCATCGCCCAATGTGATGATGGCGTACATGGGCGGCTCATCGGAATACCAGCTGCCTACGGCATCGCGGTGAAGCGGCACCTGATGATTGATCCCTGGAAGGGCGGAATAGGCAATGCCCCGCCAGGTGCCGAAAACGGCCCGGTGCACATGGCCAAAGAAGATGTGGCGCACCTTGCCGCTTGGAATGGCGATGTCCGCGAACGCCTCATGGTCTTCCAGCTTGATGCGGTCCATATAACTGATGCCGATATCAAAGGGCGGGTGATGCATGGCGATGTAAACTTCACCCGGGGCGGCCTCCAGTTGTGCGGCGAACCAGGCACGCCGGTCGGCGCAATACCATCCTGCAGAGTTGCCCGGTTCTGAAACTGTATCAAGGAACAGGAAGCGCCCGTGTGCGGTGTCGAGCACCTCTTGTACAAATCCGTTCTCATCTCTTGGGGCATCGGGAAATGCGTCGAGGAAATTTTCGCGTGAATCGTGATTGCCGATCATCAAAACCGTTCTGAGAGGAAACGAGGCGAGCCGTTCAGCAATCTGCGGGTAGGTCTGGCCATTCCCACGGTCGGTCAAGTCGCCAGATATGAAACAAAACTCCGCATCCGAATGCCACTTGGCCACATCATCCAGGCAGGCATTGAACCGCGCAAACGTATCGAGCCCCCAAAGTCTCTCGCCGGGGGCCACCAAATGGGGATCGGTGATGTGGATAATCTTCATGAGCCTGGTCCTGTAGCTGCGAAAATGTGTGAGATTTTGAGCAAGTTCCAATATGATTGGAACCCGGGCTGGCTAGAAACACGTGCCAGACGTTAACACTACAAAGCGGGGTGCGCCATGGCATTGAAAACCACGTGTGTTGGAGCTTTTCCCAAGCCGGACTATCTGCCGATCAAGGATTGGTTCTCAGTTGATCACGGCATGACCGATCAGGGCGGCAAGGTTACCCGCGACTACACAGAGGCCATGGCGAAAGCTGATGCTGCGACCGAGGCTCTGTTCGTACAGGCAACCAGGGAAGCGGTGGAGGCCCAGGTTTCCGCGGGCATAGATGTGCCGACGGACGGCGAACAGCGCCGGGAGAATTACATTCACTATCATTGCCGGCATCTGGACGGGTTTGATTTTGAGAACCTCACCGCGCGGGTGTTGAGAGATGGCGCCTATGAGGCGGAACTGCCGACAATCCGCGGTCAAATCCGCGCCCATGAAGCAAAATTTCTGGGCCGCGATTTTGAGATTGCGCAAGGCTTTGCTGACAGGCCGGTGAAGATCACCGTTCCCGGCCCGCTCACCATCATGGATACAACCGTGAACGAGCACTACGAGGATGAACGCCAGCTTGCAGCCGATCTTGCCGATGCGCTCAATCTCGGCATCCGCACTCTGGCAGATGCCGGTTGCCGCTATATCCAGGTGGACGAGCCCTTGTTTGCCCGCTCGCCTGAAAGGGCCATTGCGTTCGGCGTCGATGCCCTCGACAGGTGCTTCCACAAGGTGCCTTCTGAGGTGACCCGCGTTATGCATATGTGCTGCGGATACCCGAACCATGTGGATGATGAGGAATATCACAAGGCCGATCGGCAGACTTACTTTGATCTTGCCGAGGCGGTGGACCGGTCATCTGTCAATCAGGTTTCGATTGAAGATGCCCACCGGCACAATGATCTCTCGCTGCTCGAGAAGTTCGGGCGTTCAACGGTGATGTTCGGCACCGTCGCCATCGCCAAGAGCCGGGTTGAGCCGGTGGAAGAACTGGTCGACCGCTTGAAGGCAGTGCTCGGCCATATTGACCGGGAACGCCTGTGGGTTTCGCCTGACTGCGGCCTTGGCCTTATCGGGCGAGATTTGGCGATCGCTAAACTTGAGAATATGTGTAAAGCGGCCCAGGTGGTTTGAACGCCGCCTTTCTCAAATCTCGCCTTTGGGGTCCCATTTGAACATGTATGTGGCGACAGTTGCCCCGATGATGCCCCAGATGAGCATGATTGCGAGATCCGGCAAGGCGGCATAGGTTTCCTCACCGCCGGTCCATAAAAAACCGCTCCCGACTTTATCAGACCGGAACGCATGGCCGAACGCCACCGAGAAGTGCTTTAACGGAAAAAGGTCTGCGATCAACGTCACCCATTGGGGGATTTCGCGAAATGGGCGGATAAACACATCTGAAATGAAAGCCAGCGGCAACAGTGTCGCGCTCACAACGGCTTGCGTAGTTTCAGATGTTCGTGACAAGGCGCACACCATCATGCCAAGCGCGGCAAAGCAAATGCTTCCAATGACAAGGCAAATCGCTGCCATGGGAAGTTTTTCAGGAAACACCGCAACCCCAAAAAAGCCAACGCCCACCGACATGACCACAACAACGGAGATTATGGCAATGACGGTTACCGCCAATATGCGGGCAAAGACATAAACGGCAGGAGGCAGCGGGGTGCCGCGAATGCGTTTCAAGACACCGCGGTCGCGGGCCGTGGCCGTTGAAATGGCAAGATAGGCATAGCAAGCCTGAACCGCGCCAAACACCGCGAGGGCGGGCGCATAAAACTGCGCGGTTGTGATTTGTGTGCCCGGAATGATCTCGTTGCCAAAGAGAATCGTGAACACGAAAAACATTATCAGAGGCATGACAATGACGAAGAAAAGTGCGTCTGCGCGGCGGGAAAACAGCCGGAGCTGGTGAAGTGTTTGCCAGAGAATCACGATGCCAACTCCTTGCGCTCAGCGCGCCGGCCACGGGTAAGGTTGAGGTAAACCTCTTCAAGGCTGGGCCTGGAAACCGCCAAGTGAGCAAGTTCGAACTGATGGGAAAATGCCCAGTTCGTCAAATCAGCAATCACGGGCACTGGATTGCGAACCTCCATGATAACCCAGCCCCGTTCAACATTTGTGACTTTCAGCAACGGCTTGGGAAAGCTGTCGGGAAGTTTTCCATCGCCCAGATAGAACCTGATTTCAGAATAGCTGCCATGCCGCTCAACAAGCCCTTGCGGGGTGCCTTCTGCGCATATCTCGCCTTCAACCAATACGGCTAACCGGTGGGCCAGCGCCTCAACCTCGTCCATATAGTGTGAAGACAGCAATATTGTTTTGCCGAAGCTGTTCAGCTCCAAAATCAGATGCCAGATATTGCGGCGCGCGTCCGGGTCAAGACCGGTTGTGGGCTCATCGAGAAACAACATATCAGGATCGCCCACAAGTGCCAGCGCTATTTCCAGGCGCCTTTGCTGGCCGCCCGACAGGTCGGAAACCCGCTTGGATGCGTTTTCGGTGAGTTCGACCAGACTGAGGAGATCATCACGGGCAATCGGTTTTGGATAGAATCTGGCGAAGGCGTCGATTGTTTCTGTAACGGTGAGGTCCAGTTCAAGCGCTGTTGTTTGCAGCAAAATCCCAATGCGCTCGCGAAACGCGCGCCCGCCTGATTGTGGGTCGAATCCCAAAACTCCCGCCGTCCCCGCATCAGCGCGCCGGTAGCCTTCAAGGATTTCGATAATAGTGGTTTTGCCGGCGCCGTTCGGCCCAAGCAGCGCATAGGTTTCGCCTGCATTGATTGTGAACGATACGTTCTGAACGGTGGGTTTGCCACCGTAAGCCTTGGAGAGGTTTTCGACAAAAATTGGCTGCATTTAAATATTGGCTGGTTTGCAAATAGATGGCGGGTGTTTCCACCACCCGTGATAAACGCCTAACAGCCTTGTGTGAAGACAAAAGCGCGCGCTAGAGCACATTCGGTGATTCGATCGGCCGTTTCTTCTTTTTGGCCACAATTCACAAATATCAATCCCACAAAGCCAAGCCGATGTGTGATTGAAGCCATGGATTGATTGTATCATGTTGTGCAATCCGGGGGAGAATTGCTAAGCTCTGCTTGCGAACTTGAGGGGATTTTGCCAATTATACTGACGTGATTTACAAGCTTTGCGTGAAATTTTGTTGATCCAGTCGGCGGTGTAGGATCGTTCAACGCTTGGGGGCTTGTCCGGTAAGTGGATTAATAGGGTTTTATGCAGTCAACCAGAGAAAAAATTGTCATTGTTGGGGCAGGACCGGGCGGTCTTGCCATTTCGATGCTGCTTGCGAATGCCGGCCTGGATGTCACCGTTCTTGAAAAGCTTGATCGGGTGGGTGGACGCACTGGCCAGATCAATCAGGATGGATTTACATTCGATATCGGCCCCACGTTCTTCCTCTATCCGCCGGTTCTTGAGCGCATTTTCACCCAATGCGGCTACAATCTTTGGGACGAGGTTCCGATGAAGCGGCTGGACCCGCTTTACCGCCTCTATTTTGAAAACCGTGGCGCATTGGATGCCCGTTCAGACCTTGACGATATGGTCGCCGAAATAGCCAAGCTTGCCCCATCGGATGCGGGCAATTTGCGTCGTTACATGCAGGACAATCGCAAGAAGCTTGAGCATTTCAGGCCGGTTCTGGAATCCCCGTTTGAAAAGCTTGGTGACTACGTGCGCCCGGACGTTCTGAAATCGGCGCTTATGTTGCGTCCGCAACTGTCGATAGATACGGATTTGAAGCGCTACTTTGCCGATGACCGCATCAGGCAGGCATTTTCGTTCCAGGCAAAATATCTTGGCATGTCGCCGTTCAACTGCCCTAGCCTGTTCACCATCTTGGCGTTTCTTGAGTATGAATACGGCGTCTATCATCCAATTGGCGGCTGTGGTGCGGTGATGTCGCGGATGGCTGAAATTGCCCAGGAATTGGGCGTCGATGTCCGGCTTTCTGAGGGCGTTGAGGAAATCGGTTTCGAAGGCCGCAAGGCGGCGAGCGTTGAAACGGCGGCAGGCAGCTACAAGTGTGATCGGCTCATCATCAATTCTGACTTCGCCGAGACCATGACCAAGTTCGTTCCAAACCGGTTGCGCAAGCGCTGGACGGACAAGAAAATTTCTTCCAAGAAATTCTCCTGTTCCACATTCATGATGTATCTGGGCATTGACGGGCGCTATGACGAGCTGCCCCATCACTCCATATTCCTGGCCGAGGATCTGAAAAAGAACATCGACCAGATTCAGCACAAGAAAGTTTTGCCGGATTCACCGTCTTTCTATGTGCAAAATGCATCCGTCACCGATGCCTCCCTTGCACCGGAAGGCAAGAGCACCCTTTATGTTCTGGTGCCGGTTGGCAACCTGGATGGCCCGGTTGAGTGGGAAACCGCTGCACCGCAGTTCCGGGAGTTCACGCTCGACCAGCTTGAAAAAGTCGGCATTGGCGATGTGCGCGAGCGTATTGAGGTCGAACGCATCATGACGCCGCAGACCTGGCATGATGAATTGAGCGTCTATAAAGGGGCAACATTCAATCTTGCCCACACGCTGACACAGATGCTCTCATTCAGGCCGCGCAACAGGTTTGAGGATTTGGACGGTGTTTATCTCGTTGGCGGGGGCACGCACCCAGGTTCAGGATTACCGGTAATTTTTGAATCAGCACGCATTTCTGCAAATCTTATTGCCCAGGATGTGGGAATTTCGCTCCAGCCATCGCCAGGATCTGCGCGCGAAAGGCTCGTGCGCGATGTTCAATTGGAACGGGCAGCTTCCTGACGTCCTTTAAAGGTTGCATCGAAAAGTCTAATCTCCCCTGCATGAACCAAACGGATGAACAGAAATCTCCGCAAGCGGACGTTTTGCAGCGCTACTCGCCGAAGCTCACCGGCTATTTTATCCGCTATCTCAAGAAGCGCTTTTTTCCGAAAACTTTTCATGCCGTCCGCCTGATGGGCAGGGCCAATGTGCCAGATGGCAAGGAACGCCCGGTGGTTGCGTTCATGAACCATTCGTCCTGGTGGGACCCGATTACCGGACTTGTCCTGAACGATGAACTGTTTCCTGATTGTGCCGCTTTTGCGCCAATGGATGCGGAAATGCTCAAAAAGTATGCGTTCATGGCACGCATCGGCCTGTTCCCCGTGGAGAGAGATTCAGCGCGCGGTGCCGCTGGCTTTGTACGCACAGCGCGTGCCTTGTTGGCTGAACCGGGAAGGGTTCTAGGACTTACCCCACAAGGTGAATTCGTTGATGCGCGCGCCCGTCCGGTAGAGTTCAAACCGGGCATTGCCCACCTTGCCCGGAACTGGCCTGATGCTGTTTTTCTTCCCATTGCCATGGAGCAAGTGTTCTGGAACGAAAAGAAGCCGGAGCTACTGGTCAATGTGGGAAAGCCCAGCGACCCGCGGGATAATCCGGGCAAATCCACGGACGAATGGAACGAGGTGCTGCAAACGGCGCTGGAAAACGCCATGGATGTTTTGGCCGAAGCTGCGATTGCCCGCGATCCGGCGGCGTTTGAAACCATTTTGCTGGCCGAAACCGGAACATCGCCCGTTTACGATTTGTGGCGGAGGCTCAAAGCGAAGGTCAGCGGCCGGCAGTTTTCCGCAAGCCATGGAGAAGAGAACCAATGAGTTGGGATGCATGGTGCTGGGCAGCGCTTGTTCTTGCGGCTGTCCCATTCTTCATGGGCGTGATTAATGTGTTTTTGTACCGAATTCCGCCAAAAGCACGAGGTGAGGTTCCGCCCGTTTCCGTTCTGGTGCCGGCGCGCAATGAAGAAGCCCGGATTGTCCCGACCCTGGAGACCATACTGGCATCTGAAAATGTCATCCTGGAACTGATTGTTGCAGATGATCACTCGGAAGATGGGACGGCCGACATTATCAAGCAGTTCGCAGCGCGCGATAACAGGGTGCAGCTTGTCCATGTGCCAGAGTTACCTGAGGGCTGGGGCGGAAAAATGCATGCCTGCCATTTTCTTTCAACCCAGGCCACCCACGAGCATGTGGTTTTTGTCGATGCCGATGTAACCATTGCGCCAGATGCGCTCTCGCGCCTTTCCCACGCTTTGAAGGAATGTGATGCGGCAATGGTTTCCGGCCTTCCGTTGCAGGAGACCCGCACGTTCTGGGAAAAGGTTCTCATCCCGCAAATTCATGTTCTGCTATTGGGGTATTTGCCATTTATCGGTATGCGCATGACCACATGGGCCGGGTTCGGCGCCGGGTGCGGGCAACTGGTTGCGGTGCACCAGAGCGATTACCGGGCGTGCGGCGGGCATGAGGCAATCAAGCATCTTCTGCACGATGCCTTGCAATTGTCGCGCTTGTTCCGACGCCACGGCATGAAAACGGATATGGTTGATCTGACCAAACTCGCTGCTACACGCATGTATGGTTCTTTTGCGGAAATCTGGTCAGGTTTTATCAAGAACGCCCATGAAGGCATTGCCACTCCTGTGGCGCTGCCTATCTGGACTGTACTTCTTGCCGGTGGGCACATTCTGCCATTTGTGCTGCTGCTGGTTGGGCTGGCCGCCGGCTTGCCACTTGCGCTGGCGCTTTGGGCGTGCGTCCTGATTGCGCTTTTCCGCATTCTGCTTGCACTGCGCTATCAGCAGTCATTCTTGGGAGTTGTCCTGCATCCGCTTGGGGTGGCCGTCATGGTGTGGCTGCAATGGGCGGCCCTGTTCCAGGCCCGTTCTGGAAAGAAGGTTTCCTGGCGCGGACGGAATTATGCTGCCAATTCTTGATGATCTGGCGATTTTACGTAAAAATGATACCTCTTTTTGAATTCTATGCACTTACAGTCAAGTAGCACTGCGGATGAGGTAGTAGAATTCATGCTTTGAATGAATTTTATTCATAGATACATCCGCGGGAAGACGGTTTATGAAGATTGGCGAAAAGTGGCTTTCGCTAAACGCGTTGCGCGCATTTGAGGCAACGGGCCGGCATTTGCATATGAGCAGGGCAGCGGACGAACTCGGCATCACACAAAGTGTGGTGAGCCATCAAATCCGGCAGCTTGAAAGAACCCTGGATATCGAACTGTTCATCCGTTCAGGCCGGGCGCTTCGGCTCAGCCCGGCGGGCGCCAGGCTTTTGTCGACTGTCCAGGAATCCTTTGATTCAATTGCTCCGACAATCCTCACAGTTAATCAGGACCTAGTACATGGCGAGCTGGCGATCGCAACAGAGCCGGGTTTCACATTCTTGTGGCTTACCAAAAGACTGCCAGACTTTCTCGAGCGCCATCCCGGCCTGACCCTTAGGCGCACTGCATTACCTCTCGATGAAAAAGAACTCGACTTGAGCGTCGATGTGGCGGTTTCACAAAACACCCATAAGTTTCCCGGCAGGCGGGTTGAATTTCTTGCCCAGCTGAAAATGTTCCCTGTATGCTCTAACTCGTTTGCTGCTCCTTTTGGGCGTCTTTTGCCCGGCGATATCAAAAATCACACCCTTATTCATGGCGATGGCGGGCATGCCTGGTCTAATTGGTTTGCAAATGTTGGCGTTGACCAGACACCGCCAAAGAGCGAGCTTTTTGTCGGTAGTTATCCGGTCGCCATCACTCTCGCACAAGCGGGCATCGGTATTGCATTGGCTGAAGGGAACTTTGGCTCTGAGATGCTGAATGGGGCAGGGCTCATACGGCCATTTGATGATTCTGCTGAAATTTATGACCAGTATTATCTGATCACGCATCTGAAAAACGAGATGTCGCCTGCGGCGAAAGAATTTGAAGAATGGCTGCGTTCTGAGATCGACAGCTGGCGCGCAGCCGAAACTGGCGGCTCCACCGCCGCCTGACCCGCCCTGTGGCATTTTTGTAACAGCTTGGCGAAAAGTGTCCAATATCAGCGCTTTCGGTAGACCGCCTAGGGGGCATCCACTAGTCTTTGCCAGAACCAAAGCTGGGAATTGGTATGCGCAACTTTTTGATCCTTTGTGGATTTTTCGCAATTGTCGCGTTTGGCACGGCAAACATTGAGCGTGCATCGGCCGCCGATATTCCGGCTCCTGCGCCGGCAGAACAATTCGATGTGCCGCCGGATGCGCAATTGCAATTCGACTTTGTGCCGCTCTATGTCTGGATCCCGGGGTTCAGTGGCGATTTGGGCGTGTTCGGCAACAAGGTGAAAGTTGACGTCACACCCATTGACATCATCTCCAATCTTGGCGACTTCCTGAAGGCGCTTGATGGTCTTTACTTCGGCGCCGGCCATCTGCGCTATGGCGATATCGGCTTTATGTACGATGTGACCTATATGGAGGTTTCATCAACCGCAGAATTTGACGCCCAAGACGTTTCAGGCGCGCTGGATGTTGGGTTCGGCGTGACAATAGGCACCTTGCTGGGCACCTATAGGCTGGTCGATGACAATGCCACCGAGGTTGATCTTCTAGCGGGTGCGCGCATCTATGATATCAAACTGGATGTCACCTTCGATGCCACTCTCGAACTCAATTTGGGGCCATTCCCGCTACCGCCAATCGATATTCCGACGATCAAGCTGAAGGAGGGCGATGATTGGGTAGACCCGGTGGTCGGCGTCAAAGGAAGCCACTATATTTCCGAACGGACTTATCTCACCGGTTGGGCCATGGTCGGCGGCTTCGGCGTGGGGTCTGATTTCATGTACGATATCTTCGGCGGGCTCGGCTATGAGTTCAACGACACGTTCAGCGCTGTCGGCGGTATGCGCGCAAGCTATGCCGACTATAAGGGCAAGAACGGCTTCCTTTGGGATATGCTGCTCTATGGCCCGATCATGGGCGCAACGGTGAGGTTCTGATGCCGTCGCCTTGAATCACCAAAAAACAGAATTTCCTGATGTTTACATTTAGGTTAGGCTAAAGCAGCCATTCGCGCGGCTTGGGAACAAGGGGCAGGGGTGTTGGTCAGCATTTCAGAAACCTGGCGGCTGACATTAAAAGTTCTGCAAATCAACATTGTTCCGTTGATTGGTTTTGCCCTGTTTTTCCGGTTGCTCGGCGTCATGGTTTTCGCGCCGGCCTTTGCATGGGTTTTCACCACGCTGGTGAAAACCAGCGGTGATATGGCAATCACCAATTCGGACATTGCATCTTTTGTGTTTTCTCCGGCGGGGATCGTCTTTTTTGCCCTCACGATTATCGTTGCCCTTGCCGGGTTTTTCGCAGAGCAGGGCGGTTTCATGCTCATCATCGCATCTGCGCAAGGGGGCGCGCGCACGGGGCTCCCATCAGTTTTCAAGGCGGTACTTGGTGCACTGCCCAGGCTGTTCAGCGTGGCCGCAATCCAAACCGTGATTGTTTTTGTATGCCTTGTGCCGTTCCTGGCAATTGCAGCAGGGGTTTATCTTGCCCTGCTGGGTGAGCATGACATCAACTGGTATTTGAAAACCAGGCCGCCGGAATTCATCGCAGCAGCTCTTATTGGCGCCGTGTTAGCGATTATTGCCGCGGCCATAATCGGCTTCATTATTATTCGCTGGGCGGTTGCCATTCCGGCATGTTTCTTTGAAGAACGTACTGGCCGCGATGCTCTAAACCGCAGCGTTTCCCTTGTGCGTGGACACATGCGCAGAACCGGCATTCCGGTTATAGGCTGGATTGTTCTTATGAGCCTGGTTGCCATCCTTGGGGCGATGTTCGCCAATTGGGTGGCGCAGGTGTTGGTATCAGCATTCACGGGCATCAACGTGCTCATCATCCTCATGGCGCTGATTGTCGGTTCGGCGATTGTTGCAAGTTTCATCTTTTCCTTTGTGAGTTGGGGCGGCTATTCGGTTATTTCATACAAGCTCTTTGAGGAGTTGAGCGGCGCTGCCACATTCGAGCAGGCCCAGGAACTCACCAAGGAAAAACCGCGCATCGGCCTTGGCGGGCTTGCAGCCATACTTGCTGCAATTGCCGCTGCATCCATTTTTATCAGCGATCGGGTGACCGATGAATTGTCCTTTGTGCGCGATGTAAAAGTTACCGCACACCGTGGCAGCTCCATGGAGGCGCCGGAAAATACCCTGAGCGCAATTCGCAAGGCCATCGAAGATGGTGCGGACTATGCGGAAATTGACGTTCAGGAAACCGCCGATGGAGAAATCGTTCTGTTGCATGACAGCGATCTCATGCGGGTTTCAGGGGTACCGAAAAGAATTTGGAACCTCAGTTTAGCAGAGCTTTCCGAATATGAAGCGGGTGCGTGGTTCTCACCGAATTTCAAGGGCGAGCCCATTCCAACCTTGAAGCAGGCGATTGATCTTTCGCGCGGCAAGATCAAGTTGAACATCGAGCTGAAATTTAATGGCCATGATGTGGAACTGGCTAAGCGGGTTGCCGACATTGTTCTGGAAGAGAAATTCGCCGATGAAAGCTTCATCGCCTCTCTGGAAGCAAAGGGCATAGCCGATGTGCGCGCCCACGCACCGCAGCTGAAAACCGGACAAATCGTTACCGTTGCCGTGGGCCGGCCGGAAACCTTGACCGTGGAAGTTCTTTCAATGAATGCAAAGCTGGTAACCCTTGAACAGGTGCGGCGGAACCGGCGTGCCGAAAAGGAAACCCATGTCTGGACCATAAATGACGCCAACGCCATGTTGGCCATGATAGATACGGGCGTGAATAACATCATCACCGATAATCCGGCTGAAGCCATAAGGGTGATCAAGGAACGCGCAGAGCTTTCCGACGGCGAACTGATGTTGCTGGCGTTGTCGCGCCGGATCAGGGAATAAAGGTTTTGATTTATGGTCAGGAATCAAAGTTAAATGCTTGTCAGAATCCGCTGAAAACTTGAAAAGCGTCACATTTCACGCGCTAGGGGGAGAGATGAGCGAACAAGTACCTGAGGTCATCAAAGAGAAGTCGACCTATTTTATCGTTTCCGGCATCTTTTTTATTATCGGGGGCACCTTGGCGATCCTCATGCCTATCGCCTCAACCCTCGCCGTCAAACTGGTCATCGGCTCAATTCTTATTGTGATGGGTCTTGTCGGCATTGCGCAGTCTTTCGGCATCAAACGCTGGCTGGGCTTTTTCTGGAATTTGGCCATCGGCATCATTTTCCTGATTGCCGGTTTTTATCTTCTGTCGAGCCCGCTAAGGGGCGTGTTGACGCTCACATTGCTGGTTGCGCTTACGTTCATTGCCCAGGGTATTTTGGAGTTCTTCTATGGCTTCCAGATGCGTCCGGCAGAAGGGGCGAACTGGATTATCATCAGCGGTATTATCTCCGCGGTTGCCGGTGTGCTTATATTCATGGGGCTGCCGGGAACAGGTGCGTGGGTGCTGGGCTTTCTGGCCGGCATCAGCCTGCTGTCCACCGGCTTTTCCAATATAGCACTTGGCATGGCGGGCCGCAGGGCAAAACGGGCTTAGCCGAAAGTCCAGCCGCAGCAGGCGCACTTTTGCGCTATCTTAGTGCGGGGTAAGATAAAAACACCAAGCACTTTTGGGGGCGGCTGGATTTCGCAAAATGACCAAGTTACTGGGATCGATTTTTAGAACCTTTGTTGCCGGGGCGCTTGCCATATTGCCTATCGCCTTAACGGTGATGATTGTGGTTTGGCTTGGGCGGCTTTTGCACGATTATGCGGGGCCGGGAAGCCTCATAGGCAAGGGCGTTGCGCAAATCGGATTCGTGTTGGCGCCAAGCGATGCCTGGGCCTATTTTTTCGGCATCGCGGTCATTCCCATAGGCATCTATTTCATCGGTTTGTTTTTTCAAACGAGCGTCGCACAGCAAATCAACAATGCGGTTGACCGGTTTGTGGCGCGCATCCCTCTGGTGGGCAGCATCTATGGGCTGACGAACCGTTTTGCAGCAATTCTCGATCAGGAAGATGATGTCGATCTGAAATCCATGAGCCCGGTATGGGTAACCTTCGGTGGTGAGCGAGGGGTGTCGGTGTTGGCGCTCATGTCAACCGCCGACATTGTAATGATTGATGGCAAAAGCCATCACATTGTCCTGGTGCCATCTGCGCCTATCCCGGTTGGTGGCGGGCTGGTTTTCGTTCCCACAGACTGGGTGCGCCCGGCAGAATTCGGGGTTGAGGCGCTGACCAATATTTATGTTTCCATGGGCGTGGCGGCGCCGCAATACCTGGAAACGCTTAATGATGATAAGATAAAGCCCGCCGAAACAAAGAAGCTGCCGGCGAAGAAAAAACGCGCCCGCCCGGCAAAGAAACCCGTTTCGAAGAAGGCGTGACTTCGGGTCTTATGCAGCGCTTTTTTCCCCGGTTTGGGCAGGCCCCAGAACCTCGATGAGCCCGGCGGCGACAATGAGCGCAGCCCCCAGCATTTCAGGCCTGGAAAGATACTCGCCAGCCAAAAGCGGGGCAGAAATGCCCGCAACGATAACCTCCGACATCATCAAAATGCCAGTGCGCCCGGGCGATACCCGCTGGGCTGCCCAGAAAATTGCAAACAGGCTCGGCACAACAAGCAGGACGTAAAAGAAGATGATGGCCGGGAGCGCCTCCCAAAACACACCGATGGCGGGCACCTGTCCTGCCGATGTTCCCGCTATCGCGATGGCCAGCAGGGTCACCAAAGTGCCGAACAGATATTGCGAGGGAACACTGTCGGACGGCCCGATATGTGGCCAGCGCCGCAGCCCGGTTGCGCCAAAGCCCCAGAATACCCCGGACATAAATCCGGCAAGATCACCCACATTAAGTGGATTGGCCGAACTGCCGCCAGCTGAAAGCATTAAAAAGAGCCCGGCAAATCCAACTGCAATGGCCGCCCACCTTTGCCACCCGGCACGCTCTTTCAATATGAGGAATGCGAAAAGCGTCGACCAGATGGGCGTGAGATAAAACAGCAGTGTTGCCCGCATGATGCTGGTGTAAATGAGGCCGATGGAATAACAAACCAGACCCAACCCGGTCATCAATCCGATGATCGCGATGGCGGCGGCTTCACGCTGAATGATTTTGCGCCGGTGAAAAGCCAAAGGAAAAAGGGCAACAAGCGGCACAATGTTGATTGCGAAAATCGACCACAGACCGTTAAGGCCAGCAGCTTCGATATACCGCAACGGCAGCCAGTAAAGTCCCCAAAGGGCAGCGCCAACGAAAATCACCGCCCCGGGAAACCATGCGCTTTTATGTATGTCGTTCATGCGGGATTTCCCAAAAAAAACCGCCTCAGCCATACGTGCCAGTGAGTTGCAAGACGTGCACCGGTTTCCTTGTGCCACCGATTTTACCTGCGGACAATCTCGAATATGCGTCTGCGAAATTCCCGCCCTGGCATGGCGGAATAAAGTTCGTCGAAGCCAATCTTCCAGCGTGGCTTCAACTGAACTAAGCTGGCGCCAGCAAACAAGAAAGAGGGTGCAGGCGTGATGAAAATTCTGGTGACAGGTGCTGTTGGGTTTGACGAAGTGCCGGGGCTTAAAGAATTTACACAAGGGTGCGATGTGTGCTTCGTCACGGACGGCGCCGGGCTGGAGAAAAATTTAGTCGGAACCGAGGTGCTGTTTGGCTGGGATTTCAGAGGGGCGCAACTTTCTGATTACTGGGATCTGGCAGCGGATCTGAAATGGATCCATTGGTGCGGGGCGGGCGTTGACGGCATTTTGTTCGATGAACTTTCAAACAGCAACGTAGTCGTGACCAACGCAAAAGGTGTTTTTGACCGAGCCATGGCGGAATATGTGCTCGGCCTGATATTGATGCAGGCCAAGGAGCTGCCCGTGGCCATGGATTTACAGCGCAATCGAAAATGGGAACTGCTGGTCGCGAAAAATATTAAAGACTGCCACGCGGTGATCTTCGGCGTGGGCTCGATTGGCCGTGAAACCGCCCGGCTGCTTAAAGCCGCCGGGATGAAGGTTTCAGGTGTTGGCAGAACGCCAAGAAGTGAGGATGCCGATTTCGGAACCATCTATGGGAAAGATGACCGGCTCAGCCTTGCGGGGCAAGCTGACTGGGTGGTGGCTATATTGCCTTCAACGACTCAAACCAAAGGTTATTTCGATACTGAGTTTTTCTCAGCGATGAAATCGTCCGGCCGGTTCATAAACCTTGGCCGGGGCGATGCGGTCATTGAACCAGCTCTTATTGCAGCACTGGAATCGGGTGTGATCGCAGGCGCAGCCCTGGATGTTTTCGCCAACGAGCCGCTTCCAAAAGATGACCCGTTGTGGCAGGCGCCCAATCTCATCATCACGCCGCACATCTCAAGTTACTACCATGGTTATCTTGAAGATTTGGTCGGGCAGTTTCGTGAAAATCTTCAACGTTACCAGCGCGGTGAGCCGTTGCTCAATCTGATCGACAAGAAGTTGGGTTACTCCGCGCACTAGGGTGCGAATATGCGGCTACTTTATTCTCAAGCATTACTTTTTGCCTATTGTCCATGTGCGGGCGATCTGTCAATGTATACGTTCTTTGGGGGCGGTTCACATGATGGAACGGCCAGCATCCGAAGCAAGAAGCTGAAAAAGTGAGAACTGCGGCGATTAGCCGTTTATATGGGAGGAAGGAATGAAGCTTTTTAGTAAAGCCGTCATGGCGGCTGTACTGACGACTGGCATTGCATCGCTGTCATTTAGCCCTGCTGATGCGAAGAAAGTTCGTTGGAAAATGCACGCGGCGTTTGGACAGAACGTTGCCGTGATTGGCCCCCCGCCTTTGCGCGTTTCCAAAGCGGTGGACAGAATGTCTGGCGGCGAATTCAAGATTAAGGTGTTTGAACCTGGTGCACTGGTTGGCGGTTATGCCTATTACGATCCGGTGTCGCAGGGCGCCATTGACGCTGCCTGGGGCACACCTGGTGCGAACCAGGGTAAGAACTCTGCATTTGCGTTCCTGTCAACCTGGCCGTTTGGCCCGGCTGCACCGGAATTTGCTGCCTGGATGATCCATGGCGGCGGAGTGAAGCTTGCAGAAGAACTCTATGCACGCGACAACATTAAATATCTCCTGTGTGGCATGATCCCGCCGGAAACCTCTGGCTGGTTCCGCACGGAAATCACCGACCTTAGCCAGCTGAAGGGCATGAAAATGCGCTTCTTCGGCATGGGCGCGAAGGTGATGCAGAAGTTTGGTGTGTCAACGCAGCAATTGGCCGGTGGCGATATCTACCCAGCGCTTGAGCTTGGCACGATTGACGCAACCGAATTCTCCATGCCGGCAATCGACCGTTCATACGGTTTCTACCAGATCGCGAAGTTTAACTACTTCCCTGGCTGGCATCAGCAATCGACATCGAATGAATTACTGGTGAACGTGGAGAAGTGGAAAGCACTGCCGGACTCGCATCAGGCAATGCTGGAGACCGCTTGTCACGCTCAGATCGCCGAAATGATCGCCGATGGTGAAGCATCGCAATTCCAGGCCATGCTCGATAACGAAAAAGATGGCGTCAAAAACATGTCTTGGCCGTCTGAAACTATCGACAAGTTCCGCGCTGCCTGGGATGAAGTTCTGAAAGAAGAACTTGGCGCAAATCCAGACGTGAAAAAAGTTTGGGATTCCTTTTCATCGTTCCATGAAAAATATAAAGTTTGGGGCGAAAAAGGTTACCTCAAATAGAATAAACAAGAACCAGGCCGTCCTGATTTAGGGCGGCCTGGATTGCCTTTTTTATGGATTCGGGCAGGTGCGGGCGATCGAGATTGGGGGATGAGTGCTGAAACTGTTTTTTCGTGCACATCCGCTGGCGGGCGGAAACGCTTCTGGCCCGGTACCCCGCCACAAAAAGGATTGATGCGGATATGTCCTCTCTTTTAAAGATCGCGGGTGTGCTTGATTATTTCCCGCGTACGCTCGGCAGGTATGCCGGGTGGCTGATCTTGCCGCTTATCTTCGTCATCATGTTTGACGTGATCACGCGCAAGATTGACTTCTTCCGCATCGGTATGTCCGAGCTTACCTGGTACTGGCTGATCGAGCCGATCAAGCTGCAAGACATGGAGTGGCATTTGCACGGGGTCTTGCTGTTGATGTCCTTTGGCCTCGGCTACTTGATGAATTCCCATGTGCGCGTCGATATTTTCCGCGAAATGCTGCCGCGCCGGAAACAGGCCTGGGTGGAGTTCTGGGGCCTGGCGTTGATGGCCATACCTTATTGTCTTTTGATCACATATTTTGCCTGGAAGTTCGTCGCGCTTTCCTTTTCGCAAGGGGAAGGCTCGGAGTCCCTTACCGGTATACCCAACCGCTATATCGTTAAATCGTTCACCGTTATTGGTTTTGGACTTTTGTTGAGCGCATGCATTGCCACCTTCTTGCGTCTTTGGGTTTATTTGTTCGGAAATGATGAGGAGAAGGAACAAGCGCTTGACGTTTTGGCGATTTTCCCGGCGGAGATTTCTGTCGAGGCCGTTGCTGAGACAATTCCCGGGATTGAAGATGACCCGCTGCACATAACCGACAAGAAAGAGGAGGACTGATCCATGGGTGAAGTCCTTCACGACCATTTCAGCGAGTACCTTGGCGCTTACATGTTCCTCGCCCTCGGGCTGGTTATATTTACAGGCCTGCCGGTGGCGTTCGCCATTGGCGGCATCGCCCTCATCTTCGGCTTCATCGGCATTTGGTTTGAGCTGATTTCGGTCAATGAGTTTTTCATCGTTCTGCCACGCATTTGGGGCGGCGATGGTTCGAGTGGCGCAATTCAGAACCCGGTTCTGGTCGCCATTCCCTGTTTTATCTTTATGGGCACCATGCTCGAGCGCTCGCGGGTTGCCGCAGACCTTTTGCATATTCTGCAGGTGATGCTGCGCAGGGTTCCTGGCGGACTGGCGCTGTCGGTGACTGTCATGGGAACCATTATGGCTGCCACCACTGGCATTATCGGTGCATCGGTTGTGATGATGACATTGCTTGCCCTGCCGACCATGCTGGCCCAGCGCTATGACACCTCGCTCGCAACCGGCACGCTTGCGGCCAGCGCAACACTTGGCATTCTTATTCCGCCATCCATCATGCTGGTGCTCATGGCCAACCTGTTGGCTGTTTCTGTGGGCAATCTTTTCGTTGGCGCCATCTTCCCCGGGCTGATCCTGTCAGGGCTTTACTTTATCTATATCCTGGTTATCAGCTCGATGAGGCCTGAGCGCGCACCGCCGATCGACCAGGCCGATATTGATATGGATCCCACGAATGTAGGGCAACGAAATCAATATCTTATGCTCATTGGCGGAATCATCGCCTCATCAGCGTTCTTCCAGTATGCAGGCTTGATGCAGGGCATCAACTGGAACCTCACCGCGTTTCTGCTGATTTTCGCTGCTTCAATGATTTATGGCAAGCGCGCCAGGAACACCTATTTCGGCGCCGTGCTGAAGGGCTTTATTCCACCCATATTCCTCGTGGTGCTGGTGCTTGGCTCTATCTTTGCCGGTTGGGCAACACCAACGGAAGCTGCAGGTGTCGGCGCATTCGGCTCGATTGTGCTAGCTCTCTTCAACCAAACTCTCAACAAGGAAGTCTTGAGCGATGTTGTTTTCAGGACAACTCTGACAACAGCGATGATCTTCCTCATCTTCGCCGGTGCAACGACGTTTTCCTATATCTTCCGCGCGCTTTACGGTGAAGATTTGATCATCGAGTTCATAGAATGGTTGAACTTGAACCCATGGGGCCTGTTGTTCATTCTCATGGGCGTTGTGTTCCTTCTCGGGTTCTTCTTCGACTGGATCGAAATCACGCTCATCATCCTGCCGGTGTTTGCACCGGTGGTGAAAGCGATGGCGCCTGAGTTTGCCGGTCACATCGGCCTGGAAGGCGCTCCGTTTGCGATGGTGCAGAACCAGGCGATCTACTGGTTCGCAATCCTTGTCGCCATTAATTTGCAAACGTCATTCCTTACGCCGCCATTCGGCTTTGCGCTGTTCTATATGAAGGGCGTTGCGCCGGCAGAAGTGAAGATGCAGGAAATCTACCGCGGCATCATTCCGTTCGTGATCCTGCAGCTGATCGGCTTGATGACCGTCGTTTACTGGCCACAGATTACCCTTTGGCTGCCATCGATAATGCTGGATTGACGAAGTTCCTGCCATAATTGGGACTGAGAAATGAACCGGCGTCTTGCGGCGCCGGTTTTCATTTCAATGGGATTTCTTTCGCGCCCTTGTTGGCTTGATAGGTGGCAGACATTTCGGCGTATGTTGTCTCCAGCGCCTCAACGCGGGATTTGAATTCTGTCTGGCGGGCACTGTCACATTCGCTGATCAACTCAGACAATGCATGGCTTGACCAATAGTGATTGGTTTTGTTGTAGCCGCCGGGCTCCAGGCTGAAGAGTTCCTTCAAAATTTTCAGATCATGGGGAATGTTGAAGGAATCACGCGAATCTTCATGGCTGAAAAGATAAGTAAAATTGTCATAGCCGCCCCACGTAATTGCCGACATACACATGGTGCACGGTTCATGGGTAGAAAAGAAGATGCACTCAGATGGGGCAGGACGTTGATCCGCTGGAAGTTCATAAAGCAGTTTAAGCGTGTGGACTTCACCGTGCCAAAGAGGGTTCCCGGTTTCATTGTTTGTACCGGCCACCACCAGCGAAAGATCGTCTTTGCGCAAGATCGCTGCGCCGAAAACTTTATTGCCGTTTTGCACGCCTTGGCGGGTGAGCGGCACGATATCCTGCTCGGCCACCTTCAGAAGGTGGTCAACAAGCTGTTCGTTGGTGTGCGTCATGGAACTCGATCCTCTGGTTTGATCCTTTAAAGAACCTTGTTTGTGCAATTGTCGATCAAATCCCAGTCGAGATCGATGCCTAGTCCGGCCCCTTCCGGCGCATATGCAATACCCTCTTTTACCGGCAACGGAGCGGCAAGGCCAAAACCGAACTTATCGTCCGGCAGCAGCAGTTCGAAATAGTCGGAATTAGATATGGCCAGGCAGCAATGAAGGTTGATGAGTTCCAACGGCCACATAATGGCGGTATGGATTTCGCAATTGACCATGAAGGCTTCTGCAACCGTTGCTGTCTTCATGACACCGGTCACACCGCCCGTCCAGGAAATGTCGGCGCGCACCCTGTCGACGACACGTGTGGCGATGCATTCGGCCACCGAATAGGGATGCTTAGCAATGACTTCGGTGCCGACAATGGGAATATCGAGGACGCGGGTGAGTTCGCGCAGCGCCGAAAAGTTCTCATCGTAGAGAGGCTCTTCCAGCCACTTGTAGTTCAGGTTTTCAAGTTCACGGCCAAAGCGGATTGCCTGCTCCAGGTTGAACGGAGCAACCGGGTCCGACATGAGCGTGAAGTCTGGCCCAACCGCCTCGCGCACGACCCGGTGAATTTCCAGGTCTTCGTCATAGGACTTGCCGGGCGGATGGATCTTGTAGGCCTTGTAATCCCGATCGCGTGTTGCCAATGCTTCCTGCGCGTAAGCCTCCGGTGTGGGCAGAACCAGCGAACTGCCGTAAACGGGAATTTCGGTGCGCGCACCGCCAAGATATCTGTAAAGGGGCTGGTCCGCATCCAGCGCGCCGATTATGGCCATGCAGGCATCGAACGGCCCGTACGAATAAATGGGCAGATGGTTCCACCACCTGTCTTCGGTGCGGAAGTCCTGCCAGTGCTTTTCGCGCATCAACGGGTCGCGCCCGGTCAGGAACGGGCGCATGGCGGCAACGGCAAGCTCTCCGGAACCGCGAGCGGAGCGGCCTGCAAATCCAAAGCTAGATGCTTTGATGCCTTGATCTGTCGTGAGGGAAATCACCAGGAATTCCAGGCCGTCCTGGGTTGAGGAATCGCGCATTTCATCGCTTGAAACAACGGCGTCCTTATAGGTGCAGCAGCGCACCTCAATTTCTGTGATTTTCATCAGAACTTCCCGTATTTGAGATAGGCTTTCTGCGGGTCCATGCCATCAAGAATGGCGGTGCGTACCTTGTTTTCCTTGGCGATTGAGTCCTCTGCGGCATCGATAATTTCCTCAGCACGCTCTCGCGGAAGGATGACACAGCCGTCCCTGTCTCCCAACGCATAGTCACCCGGGCACACCACCACATCGCCGATTTTTATGTCCACGTCGAAACCGTTCGGCAGCCAGTAGCCAACCACGTCGCGGGGTGTAAAGAACCGCGACCAGCACTGAAAATGCATATCAATCAGAAACTCCACATCACGAATTCCACCGTCGATGATGCATCCTAAAACACCCTTCTTTTGCAATGTTTCCGCCGACAGCTCTCCCATCAGCGCAACGTCCATTGTCTGCGGCGTGCAAGTCCAGATGTGATCGACCTTGGCTTTGGATAGGAGCCCCGTCCATTCCAGGAGTGTTTCGTGGGGGTCGGCATTCTTGTCGACTTTGCCATCGATTGTGAAAACCGGCCCGGCAAGTTTCTCGCCTGGAAAGAGTGGGCGCAGTTCAGGCGGCAAAGTAAAATCCGTGAAATCCATCGCCCGCATGACATCGTGAACAATTCCAGAATAGCACTCAGAGAGACGCTTGGTGATTTCGTCAGGCATGCATGGCTCCTGATGTGGTTTCAAGGCGAGGGCGTTTCCCCGTTTTCGACCGCGTGTTCGGCCAGGAAGTCCCTGTCGATTTCAATCGCAAGCCCGGGGCGCTCGTGGGGTGCGGCGGTGCCGCCGTTTGTTTTCACCTGGCCCTCAATGTCAAGCGGTGTCTTCAAAACACCATCCTGGAACGGGTTTGCGGTCGTATCGTGCTCAAGATAAGGCTGGTGGGGGTAGAGGCCTCCGGGCAAGTCCGGCATGGCAAGAAGCAGCTGCAGGTTTGTTGCAATCGCCACACCTGAGCCCCACACATGATTGATCACTGGCACAAAATGGGCATGGGCCATGGCAAGCACTTTGCGGTATTCGGTGATACCGCCAAGGGCACAGGTTTCTGGCTGCAGAATATCAACACAGCGTCCCTCGATGAGATCGCGGAAACCCCAGCGGGTGAACTCCGCCTCGCCTCCGGCAATATGTACATGCAGCTTGGCCCGCAATTCCCGGTAACCTTCCCTGTCTTCTGGCGCCACCGGTTCTTCAAACCAATATGCGCCAAGCCGCTCCAGCGCCTTGCCAACAGTCATGGCGTCGTGAATGGCGTAGGCATGGTTGGCATCGGCCATGAAATCCATATCCGGGCCAATGGCATCGCGCACAGCTTCTGCAAGTTCTATGTCTTGTTTGACGCCCAGCCCCAGCTTCATTTTTGTTGCCGGAAAACCCATCGCGCGGATGTCGGATGCTTCTTTCTTGAATGCATCAGCCAAGCCATTTCGCCGCTGCAGCATCATGCCGTAGCCATAGACCGGTACGCGCTGCCTGAACGCGCCACCAAGAAGCTTGTATAAAGGTTGGCCTGCAAGTTTGCCCGCAATGTCCCACAACGCGATATCGACCCCTGAAAGAGCCTGAATGGGCATGCCTTTCTGGCCATGATCGCGCAGGCCGTTGTAAACCTTGTGCCAGATCACTTCCCTGTCGAGCGGGTCATCTCCCAGCACCATCGGCTGTATCACCTGTTCGACAATGGCGCGGTTGGCGAGCGCCACGTTACCTGCGCCAAAACATTCTCCCCAGCCGGTCAGGCCCTCATCTGTTTCCACCTCCACCAAATGGGCGCTCCGGTGGGTGAAGTAAGCTTGCGAATAGCCAAGCTCTTCGTCCATCGGGCATCTAAGGACATGGCTTTTGATGCGGGTGATTTTCATGCATTGGTTCCAGGGCAGATTGCACAATCTAATGTATACGATAATCCGCTGAGCGTGATAAAAACAGCCAAGAAATAAGAAATCCATGGGTGGCGATTGATGGCTGGTACAGAGACGGTGCGCTTGCACAAGAAAGACAATGTGGTTGTGGCAATGGGGTCGCTTAAGG
>JBPCVY010000004.1:0-20667 GCA_051010055.1 Hyphomicrobiales bacterium
GCCACGGCCATCGCCAATGCGGTAGGTGCCCGCACTGTGCCATGCCATTCTGATGAAAAGCCCACCATAGTGGCCATAATCAGCTGGCCACCAGTCTTGCGAGTTGGTCATCAACGCATAAAGGTCCTGTTTCAGGGCTTTAAGGTCGAGTTTCTTGAACTCTTCAGCATAGTTGAACCCCTTGCCCATGGGATCGGACAGGGCAGAATTTTGATGAAGGATCTTCAAGTTCAGCTGGTTTGGCCACCAGTCCCGGTTGGACATGACGCCAAAGGTATGCATTTGGGTTGCCCCTGCTACCGGGCACTTACTCTCAATGTTCATTTTGCCTCCGATCGGGTTCTTGCCATTATTCCCGCCTGGTATTCGAAGCTTGGAAGTCTCTGGAAAGGCATTTGCTCCATGCTCCGCGAAAAGCGAAGTGCCTTTAATCCTGACAATCCTGACACTGCGGAAAGCTGGTTTCGAAACCTTTTTTTCTGGTTTTGACCGTTGGCAGCCGATGCGGAGAAGCAGCCTTCAAATTGCCGTTTCCGGCAACGGTAAATCCGTTGCCGCACCTCGCCAACACTCCATCTCAATATAGTTCTCGTATGTCACCTCGTCTAATGACTTTGCGTAATCGGCAGTATAGTTTCACATGCCGAAAAGCTTAGGTCACGCAAAATTCTGTTCAGTTCAACGTCCGCTCAGAGGTCAAGGCGGAAGCAACAGAGCTACTCAGAGAACAAAGACCTATAAGCAAAGCCTCCCAGCGCCCCGCCGATAAGCGGCGCCACCCAGAAGAGCCACAGCTGGCTGAGAGCCCATCCTCCAGCAAAAAGCGCAGGACCGGTGCTTCTTGCCGGGTTTACGGAAGCGTTTGTCACCGGGATGAGAACCAGGTGAACAAGCGTGAGTCCGAGGCCTATAGCAATAGGCGCAAAGCCCGCAGGCGCGCGTTCATCGGTTGCGCCCATTATAATGAAGATGAAAAAGAACGTCAGAACGACTTCCGCTAGAAGCCCGGAGACAAGGGAATACCCTTCCGGCGAATGGGCGCCATAACCATTGGATGCAAATCCCCCAGCGAGATCGAAGCCTTCTTTGCCGCTCGCAATCAGGTAAAGGATACCGGCTGCAACGATGCCAGCCGCCACTTGCACCAAAATGTATCTGGGAACATCAGCTCCCGGAAAGCGCCCGCCAATCGTCAAACCGATGGTTACAGCCGGATTGAAGTGACCACCTGAAATGTGCCCCACCGCATAGGCCATGGTCATCACGGTCAATCCAAACGCCAGCGAAACTCCGACAAATCCAATGCCAAGGTCGGGAACTCCTGCCGCCAGAACGGCAGCCCCGCATCCGGCGAATACCAGCCAAAAGGTACCAATAAACTCTGCGAAAAGCTTCTGCATAGCACATGTCCCCCTCGAATCAATTTGGGCCGAGAGTGCATGAACTGGGCAGGTGGCGCAAGGAAATTACAACTGCCGCAATCCCCGGAACCGCTCTCTATGCTTGCTTTGCCGGCATTGCCGTTTCGACGAGTTTCGCCCAGTAAGAGCACCCGAATGGAATAATATCATCATTGAAGTCATACTCGGGATGATGAACGTTCGGCGTGTCGCCCTGGCCAAGGAAAATGAACGCTCCCGGGCGGGCTTCGAGCATGAACGAGAAATCTTCCCCGCCCATCACCGGCGGTGTGTCATCATCAACCCGTCCTTCCCCGGCAACTTCGCGCGCAACCGACGCCGCAAACGCCGTTTGGGCGTCATGGTTCGCTGTCACCGGATAGTTCCGGTGGTAGTGAAGCTCTGCCTTGGCGCCAAAGGCGGTTGCCACATTTTCCACCACCTCGCCCATGCGTTTTTCAACCAAATCACGCATTTCAGGAGTGAGCGTACGGGCGGTGCCGGTGAGAGTGGCCGTATGGGGGATGACATTGAATGTGTCGCCCGCTGAAAACTGGGTAACCGAAACCACTGCAGCTTCCAGCGGGTCTGCATTTCGTGAAACAATGGTTTGCAATGCCTGCACAATATGGGTGCCGACAATGATTGGGTCGTTCGAAAGATGCGGCTTTGCTGCATGGCCGCCCACCGCTTCAATCTTGATTTCAAACAAATCTGCCGCCGCCATCAGCGGGCCGGGCCGGATTGCAAATTCACCTGTCGGAATGCCGGGCGCATTGTGCAGGCCGTAAACCTCCTGGATGCCGAAACGGTCCATCATTCCTTCATCGACCATTTCCTTGCCGCCGCCGCCACCTTCTTC
Organism: Hyphomicrobiales bacterium; assembly: GCA_051010055.1. GTDB lineage: Bacteria > Pseudomonadota > Alphaproteobacteria > Rhizobiales > CAJQND01 > CAJQND01. The sequence continues at coordinate 2,263 of JBPCVY010000004.1, forward strand.
GGCAGGCTGGAATATCACAACCGCAGTGCCATCGAAATTGCGAGTCTCGGCAAGGTACTTCGCAGCCCCCAGCAACATCGCTGTATGGCCATCATGGCCGCACGCATGCATGACGCCGTCGAAACGGGACATATAGGGACGATGCACGATTTCGTGTATCGGCAAGGCGTCCATGTCGGCGCGCAACCCGATAACCTTTCCGCTGCTGGTATCGTTGCCCTTGATAACGCCAACAACGCCTGTCCGGCCTATGCCGGCAACAATTTCGTCAACACCGAACTCACGTAGTTTTTCCTCGACCAGGCCCGCAGTGCGGTGAACGTCAAACAGCAATTCGGGATGGGCATGAATATCCTGACGCCACTCTGTTATTTCGTCATGAAACTCGGCGATACGGTTGATAATCGGCATACACGAATCCTCACTGCATTAATTTTCCCAGCCCGCGGCAGATACCTGGTTCGGCAAGACGCGAATCTCCGAGTGATGAAGGCATGACGGCCCTTTTGTCAACTGTTTCACCCGAGGAAACCGCGGGACTTTTGATATACGAAAATGAGAAAATTGATTTTTGCCGCCGAGTATAGATAGACTACTCCGAAAATGCGTTGAGCGATCCAGGTATCAACGTCAAAACAGGGCTGGGAGAATGGCAAAAGACGAGGGGGGACAAGGCGCCGCCGCTTCGCAAGGTGCGGAAACGAACGGCTCCACGCAAGTCGGTTGGCAACGCCTGGGACGCCTCACCCGGACGCTGACGAACAGACAGCGCGACCGTATTCTGAATGAACTCTTTCTGCGCAAGGATTCAGACTTTCTCCTGTACCTTTGGAGATTTTGCGTTCTTCTGTGTTTCTCGACCATCATTGCCTCGCTCGGGCTTCTGCAAAACTCAACAGCGGTTGTGATAGGCGCCATGCTGGTTGCGCCATTTATGGAGCCAATTTTGGCTTCCGCTGCCGCATTGGTCATGAGCTGGCCACGGCGTTTCTTGCGCTCTTTGTTCCTGGTTCTGTGCGGTGCGGTTGTGTCATTCGCGATGGCTTACCTAATCAGCAAGGCAACACCTGATATCGAATGGGCCTCCCATGAGGTGATGACGCGCACCAAACCAAATCTTTATGATTTGGGCATTGCCGCCGCTGCCGGCGCGGCAGCAGTTTTCACCATGATTTACCGCATCAACGCCGCCGCCCCCGGTGTTGCGGTGGCCGTTGCGCTTTTACCGCCTCTGGCCGCCGCTGGCATTGTCGCCGAGCAGCGTCTCTACGACGAGGCCGTTGGCGCGCTTTTGTTGTTCGTAACAAACTTCGCAACGATTTTGCTTGTGGCGTCACTTACTTTGCTGGTGCACGGATTTGTGCCACGGCTTGAATCAATTGATCCAAAAAAGCTCGCCCGGCGGGGAATTTTCGTCACCTTGCTGTTTTGCTGCGCGATTTCGATACCGCTGTTTCAGCAAACCAGGAAATTGTTCGATGAGATCAGGCTAGAAGGTGCAACCCAGCGGGCACTCAAAAGCTGGTATCAGGGCGTGCCGCAAGAGGTTCACAAGATAGAGGCCAAGGGCGCAAATATTAAGGTGTTCATGTCCGGGCCTGATTTTGAGCGCGATCACAAACTGCTTGCCAAAATGGTTTCAAAACTCGCCGGCAAACCGGTACGCCTGGAAGTCAAATGGCTGAAAATAAAGACGATTAACGAAACCTATTTTGAAGTCGACAAACAAACCGAGCAGTAAGTTTGTGTCTTAGCGCTTATCCAAGCTCTTTTTGAACGATGCCAGGCCTATCATCCAGGCATCATCGATCATGGCCTGCAATGTCTCCGGGCTTACGCCGTCCGGTTCTATGGTTATCACGCAAACGGCTTCTGCTTCATTTTCATCGCCGGTAATTTGAAGGCGGCTGTGCCAGGAACCGAATGGCAACGTCGTTTCAACCGTCTCAATCGCGATCACCATGTCATCTTCATTCCGTTCAACGAGCTTTTGAACGGTCTTGGTTCCATCAACAGCTGAAAGCGTGCGGAATTTTTCGCCATCGCGGGATTTCGTGGAAACCACTGTTCCTAACGCATACTGGAAGCTGCCGCGCCGGAACTTCCGGGCAATCGACCAAACCTTCCGTGCACTATGGGCAAACCGCTCGCGTTTGATAATTTCCATATCACTCATTCCCAGCCAGATACCAAGAACGGATGATAAGGCACAGCACGCCTCATTCAAGAGGGCCGCCTGGAATTTACCGGTAGGAAAAGAATGTATGTGGCGCTAGAGGAGTGCGCGCCAATAAAAACGGCGGGCAATTTCTGATCACCCGCCCTTTTCGCAGCTTTAGTTGTAGCCGCCGATGACTTTGGTTTCGAGGAATTCCTCAAGGCCCCAAATGCCACGTTCGCGGCCAATACCAGATTGCTTGTAACCACCAAACGGTGTGCCAGCAGAAAGGCCTTTGCCGTTCATGATAACCATGCCGGCACGCAGCTCATGGGAAACCCGGCGGGCCCTTTCTTGGTCCTGGGTCTGCACATAGGCGGAAAGGCCATATGGGGTGTCATTGGCAATCTCGATGGCTTCTTCTTCAGAGCCAAACGGGATCATTATAAGCACCGGGCCAAACGCTTCCTCACGTGCAATGGTCATGTCGTTGTTGACATTGGCAAAGATTGTTGGCCGGACGAAGTAGCCCTTGTTGAAGCCTTCAGGGCGGCCTGGGCCGCCAGCAACCAGGCGGGCGCCTTCATCAATTGCGATGTTGATGAGTTCCTGAACCTTGTTGAACTGCATATCGCTCACGAGGGGCCCAATGTGCGGGCCTTCTTCTTGCGGATCACCAACCTCGACAGTTGCCGCTGTCTCTGCAGCAATCTGTACGGCCTTTTCGTATGAACCCTGCTGCACCAGCATACGGGTGGGCGTGTTGCAAGACTGACCGGTGTTGTTGAAGCACTGAAGGACACCTCGCTTTACCGCACTTTCCAGATCAGCATCATCAAAAATAATGTTCGGCGACTTGCCACCCAGCTCAAGTGAAACGCGCTTCACTGTATCAGCAGACGACTTGCTCACCGCAGCGCCTGCGAGTGTTGAGCCCGTGAACGACATAAGGTCAATGTCAGGGTGCTGGGACATGGCTTCGCCAACCACCAGGCCTTCACCGTTTATAAGATTGAACACGCCTGCCGGGAAGCCGGCATCGTGGATCATCTCAGCAAACACCATGGCTGAGAGTGGCGCCACTTCACTTGGCTTGAGAATGCAGGTGCAGCCAGCCGCCAGGGCCCGGATAACCTTGAGTGCGATTTGATTGACAGGCCAGTTCCACGGTGTGATGAGGCCGCAAACGCCAATCGGCTCCTCGCGCGGCCGTTCACCGGTTGCCAAATCCTCTTCAAAGACAAACTCTTCAAGCGCCTTGATGAACGGTTCAAGATGGTAGGGGCCCGAACCTGCCTGATCGATTTCGGCGAGGGTTTTCGGCGCACCCATTTCCATGGTGATGGCTTCTGCCATCGCCTGGTGATGCTTTTTCATTGTCTTGCGCAGGTTCCGCAACAGCACCAGGCGTTCTTCACGGCTGGTTTTGGAATATGTCTTGAACGCTTCCTTGGCAGCTGCCACCGCCTTGTTGACGTCCGCTTCCGAGCCGAGCGAAATTACCGCACAAGCCTCTTCCGTTGCCGGATTTATGACGTCGAGTTCCTTCGGTTCAACCGGAGAAACCCATTCGCCATCAATGTAAAAGTCGGTTTTCTGAAGCATTTTGATGCCTGCCTATAAAAATTCTGCCTAAATTGCGTAAATGGATACACGCTTTCAAATTGGCCGGAGAAACTAGATTTTTTTCAATGAAATTTCAATCTCACGACCGGTGATGCTTCACCGATCGCCGGCTAAATCCGCCTGAGCAGTCGATTTAGGGACTTTAGACGCAGACTGCAAGCCATGATGTGAGAGACAAATCACCTCAAACTACGCCGGTTCGGGCTCACCATCAGAGTTTTCCGTATCATCGCCGGCGGTTCTCGGCTTCGGGCGCTCGCCCTTTACCCATTCGCGCATGGATTGGAAAATGTAGTAAAGAACGGGAATAAACACCACGCCAAGCACTGTTGCCGCCATCATGCCGCCGAAAACGGTCATACCCACGGAAACACGGCTTGCAGCGCCCGCACCCGTGGCCACCACCAGAGGCAGCACACCAAGCACAAAAGACAGCGCCGTCATCAGCACTGCACGGAACCTGAGACCTGCAGCATTGTATGCTGCATCAGCTATCGGTACACCTTCTTCGCGCTGCTGTTTTGCGAATTCGACAATCAAAATAGCGTTCTTCGCCGCTAGCCCGATTAGGAGCACCAAGCCAACCTGAACGTAGGAGTTAAGATCAATCCCGGTGATCAACAGAAGGCCGAATGCGCCGAGCATGGCAAACGCCACAGACAGCATCACCGGCATTGGGATTGACCAGCTTTCATACTGGGCAACAAGGAACAGGTACGCAAAGACAATTGAGAAGATAAGAACCATGGAGCCGGCGGCACCTGCTTTGATTTGTTCCAGCGCCATACCCGTCCACTCATAGGTGTAGCCGGGTGGCAAAGTATTGTCGCCCAGCTCTTCCATTGCCTGGATGGACTGGCCGGAACTGAACCCGGGCGCAGCATCGCCGTTCACCGTCGCTGAGCGGAACATATTGTAACGGTTGATGGTTTCCGGCCCCAGAATGGGTTCGACTTTGGCAAACACATTCAGCGGGATCATCTTGCCTTCATTGTTACGCACATGGATTTCGCCCACATCCTTCACCGTGTCCCGGCGGTCGTCCTTGGCCTGCACAAAAACCCGGTAAACCCGTCCGAACTTATTGAAATCGTTGACGTAGTAGGCGCCCATATTGGCGCCGAGCTCGGTAAATATCTGGTTGATGCCGACGCCCTTGGTCTTGGCAAACTCCCTGTCCACATCAATAAACATTTGCGGTGTGTTGGCTGCGAATGTCGAGAACACGTTGGAAAGCCGTTCATCGCCGTTGGCGGTGACAATAAGCCCTCCAAGCGCTGCTGAAAGTTCCTGTGGCGACCGGCTTTCGGCGTCCTGCAGGATGAATTCAAAACCGCCGGTCGTCCCCAGCCCGTTTATAGGCGGCGGCGCAAATGCAATCACCCGGGCGCCCCCAAGCGCCTGAAGTTTCGGCGTGATATTGCGCAAAATACTGCCAAGATCCATGCCGGGTTCGGTGCGCTCATCCCAAGGGTCAAGCACAACAACGATGAGCGCGTTGTTGGAGGCGACCGCCCCGGAAAGCATACCATAACCGGCAACCGTCGAGATATCGGCAACACCGTCCGTGTTCTTCAACAGCTCTTCGACCTGGCCGATCACCTGGGTGGTGCGGGGCAAAGCTGCTGCATCCGGCAGGCGGATATCGATGAAGAATGCGCCGCGATCTTCGTTGGGAATGAAACCGGTCGGCAATTGCCCGCCAAGGAAACCCATCCCAACGACAACCCCGATAAAGAGCAAAAGGCTGATTTTGGCAAACCGGATTGTGCCCTTCACGCACCACAAATAGCCGATGCGGGTTTTGTCGAGCAATTTTTCAAACCATGCCAGCGGGCCGCGCTTTACCGGTTCCTGGTTTTTCAGGATAAGCGCACACAAGGCCGGGCTTAGGGTGAGCGCATTGATTGATGAAAGGGTCACCGCGATTGAAATGGTGGCTGCGAACTGGGCAAAAAGGCGCCCGGTAAGGCCAGGCGTGAACCCGATTGGCACAAACACAGCCAACAGAACGAGCGTAGTCGCAATAACAGGGGCCGTTACCTCTTCCATTGCAACCCTGGTTGCCTCGCGCGGCTCCATGCCATCGGCCATATGACGCTGGACGTTCTCCACCACCACAATGGCATCATCAACCACCACCCCGATCGCAAGAATGAGCCCGAACAGGGAAACAGTGTTGATGGTGTACCCCATGGCCAACAGCGCAGCGAACGTGCCTATCAGCGACACCGGGATGGCAATAGCCGGCACCAGCGTCGAGCGCCAGTCCTGCAAGAACACGAACACCACGAAAATCACCAGCCCGAGGGCTTGCATCAGTGTCACCAGAACCTCGCGCATGGCGGTTTCCACATAGCGCGTGGTGTCATAAGTGACTTTATAAACAAGGCCTTGCGGGAAACGCCGGGAAAGCCTTTCAAGCTCCGCCTTCACTCCGGCTGCAACTTCCAGAGCGTTTGCGTCAGGCAATTGGTAAACCGCCAACAGGGCAGCCGGACTGCCATTGAGCTGCCCATACCAGCCATAGTTTTCTGCTCCCAGTTGCACCGTTGCAACATCGCTCAGAGTGATGGTGCGGCCATCGGGTGTTGAACTGATAATGATTCGTGCAAATTCTTGCGGCTCTTCCAGGCGGCCCTTCGCCCGCAATGTGTACTGGAACTGCTGTGTTTCCGGCGCTGGTTCTGCACCAACGCTGCCCGGGGAAATTTCAATGTTCTGGTCGCGGATTGCCGCGATCACATCAGCTGCGGTGAGATTGAGACTGGTGAGGCGGTTCGGGTCAATCCAGATGCGCATTCCATAGTCGCGGGCGCCAAGGATGGTGACCTCTGATACACCCGACACACGGCCCAGGGTGTCGCGCACATTAATCGAGGCATAGTTGCTGAGAAAAATATCATCATAGGCATCATTTTCCGCGTAGATGGCGACGATCATCAGCATGGCAGTTGATTGCTTTTTCACCGAGACCCCGCGCCGGGTCACCTCCTCAGGCAGGCGCGGTGTGGCCAGCGCCACCCGGTTTTGCACATTGACCTGCGCCAAATCCGCATTGGCTGCGATGTCGAACGTCACGGTGAGAGAATATGCGCCATCATTGGAACTTTGCGAGGACATGTATGTCATGCCCTCAACGCCATTTACCTGTGCTTCGATAACAGCGCCAACCGATTGCTCGACGGTGGCGGCGTTTGCGCCCGGATAGGTGGCTGAAACTTTGATTTGCGGCGGCGAGAGTTCGGGAAATTCTGCTACCGGCAACTGTGAAATCGAAACCAACCCTGCAATAAGGGTGACAATCGCAATGACAAAAGCGAACTTGGGGCGGTCGATGAAAAATGCGCTGAGCATTTAGTTTTGACTCTCAGAGGAATTTGTGGGCTCGGCCTTTTCTTTCGCGTTTTCCTCTGGTTTTTCGTCAGTTTTTTCTTTTTCTGGAGCCGGATCGAATGGGCCAGAGCCCGGCGGCTCAGTCGCCGAAACGGTTTGCACTTCCGGTTTTACCTTCGCGCCGGGGCGGATTTTTTGAATGCCTTCAACAACAATGGTTTCACCTTCTGTCAGGCCTTCTTCAACCGCCCAGTCAACCCCGGTCAGTTGCCCTAATTTGACGGGGCGCGGTTGAACCACATCGTCTTCACCCACAACCATGACGAAATATCCTGTCTGGTTCGCCTGAACGGCGGCCTGGGGCACAACAACCCGCTTTTCGGGATTCCCGCTGGTGAGCACCACCGTTACGAACTGGCCAGGCAGGATGATATTGTCCGGATTTGGAAACTCCACCCGCACCTGCACCGTGCCGGTGGCCGCGTCTACCTGCTCATCAATAAATTCAATCTTCCCGTCCTGATCGAAAATCTCACCATTGCTCAGCCGAAGCTTTGGTATCGCAACTGTTGATCCGCCAGCTGCCCGGCGTTTGCGGTACTCAAGCAAGTCACGTTCTGAGACAGAAAAAACCACCCGGATGGGATCGGGCGCAACAACGGTTGCCAGAACGCCGCTGTCCGGTCCGATGAGATTGCCCACATCAACACTGGCGCGGCCAATGCGCCCATCAATAGGCGATTCAATCCGCGTGTAGCTGAGGTTGAGGTTTTGGCGCGTGAGATCGGCTTCGGCAGCTTTCAGATCGGCGCGAGCGCGCTCAGCCGTTGCTTTTGCTTCTTCCAGTTTTTGCTCACTGGTGGTTCCTTGCGCAGTCAGCTTTGAATAGCGCTCAAAGTCTCTTTCAGCTTCCTCGATGGTTGCCTTTGACCGCGTAATTGAGGCCTCTGCGGTTTGAACTTTCGATTCATATTCGTCCGGTTCGATTAGGAACAAAAGCTCGCCCTTCTTCACCGGGCCGCCTTCCTTGAACGGGCGCTCGCGCAAGAACCCGGTTACCCGGGCGCGCAAATCAATGGTGAGGAAGGCGTTGGCCTGGCCGACAAATTCAACTTGGGCTGCCACTTCGCGGGCAACGACAGGGGAAACGGTTACAGCCGGCAGTGGTTGACCGGCAGCCTGTTGTTTCGATGACTGCTCGCCTTGATCGCAACCTGCGATAAATAGCAAAGGAACTACAAGAAACGAAATTGCGAGCGCCTTTAGACGCGAATTCGACTCCCAGCCACCCATTCTCAAATCCCGTCTTGTTCGCGTGCACTATTTATCTCAACACTCCAAACGCTGACCATAAACCGATTTTCGGATGGGAGAAAATGACAAACGCAAAAAAATGCGCAGAAAATCAAAAATCATCCAAAGGCCATATTGGCCGGGAAATTTTCTTGTATGGCAAATCAGCCAGTTTCATCGACGCAATGCCACCGGCATCAACCAGCATAACGTCGCGCGCAAGCGGCTCGTAGGCAGCGCGGAAATGGTTTCTGCTTTTTAGCCCGATGGTTGTTTTTGTTGCCGGATCAATGCCGGTGGAAAGGAAAACCTGCCGGTCCATTACCGCTACCGGCACCGATGAAATGATGATCTCCAGTCCATTGGCATGAATGACTGTTGTTGGCCCCATGGAAAATTCCACACCCTTCCACATGGGCCCGTCGCAAACGAACTTCCCATCTGTGATCTGCACCACTTCGCCGGTTAAGGAGAGCGGCGGCGTTAGTTCAGGTGCATGCTTTCCGCCCAGATTGAGGGTGATTTTGGAGTTCACGCCCGCTAAAGCGGCTGCTTCAACCGCTTGTGGATCGCAAATGGTGGCGAACGCTGCGTTTTGCAGCCCGGCATCCACCATGGCGCGCAAGAGATTGGGCGAATCCCCATAAGCTCCACCTGCCGGATTGTCCGCAAAATCCGCTAAAATCAGCGGTTTATCGCCAGACTTTCCTAATCCGGCCTTGGTCATGGCATCTTCAGGGGTTGCAAACTCAAGCTGGGTTTCGGTACGGCTCTCCCATACCGATTGTGCCAATCTTTCCGCATTCTTGCAGCATGAACCGTGTTGTGATTTCAACCCTGTCACCAAAACCGAAGGACCTATATCGGGCACATCTGACCAGGGAAACCCGATCTGAATGCTGGCGCACAGTACGCCGGGTTCTCTTTCGACCTCCCCGGCCATGCGCAGCAGTTTCTGCATCGGTTTTTTGCCAGTCTGGCCGTGATCGGCTGCATCCAACATCGGCCTTCGCACGAAGTGCTGCTCTGTCTCAAGGTTTTCATCCAGTATGCGCTTCAAGAGTTCCATCAAATGCTTGCCGCGCTCATACTGGTCCACATGGGGGTAGGTGCGGTAAGCCATCATGATGGCGGCATTGTCCACCATGCGCTGCGAGACGTTCGCATGCATATCGAGGGTAACGGCCACCGGCGTATCACCTGCAAGTTTGCGGATTTCTTCTAAAAGTTCCCCTTCGGCGTCGTCGCAATTTTCGGTGACCATAGAGCCATGCAGGACAAGGAAAATGGCATCAAATTGCGCGCCTTTTTCAAGGGGGCCCAGTATCAGGCGTTTTACTTCGTTCCAGTCATCTGATGCCATGGGGCCTGACGGGCTTGCCGAAGCGGCAAGCGGGTGCGTTACTTTCCAGCCGAAATTCTTTGCCGCCTCCAGCACGCCGCAGACTTCCGTGTTCGTATCCTTCAGTTTGCGCGGAATGTCATCGCCGGTCAGGTAATAGCGGGCGAGGAAATCTTCCTTCACTGTCGCAATACGGTTGAACGTATTGCTTTCATGCATGATTTCACAAAGAAATATGTGGCGTTCGCTGCTCATCGGTCCCGGCATTTGGCAAGCAGTTCAGAAAGGTTGTACCAGGTGAACTGGGTGTGGGCGGCGTTTGCACCATGCATGGTGTCGAAGCCGGTTTCGGTCTTTTCACCACCAAGACGCTCATAGAGGCGGAAGGCCGCCTGATTGTCGTCAAAAACCCACAAACAAAGGCTTTTACCTCCAGCGTCCATGTGTTGAGCAACGGCCCGCGCCATCAGCGTTCTGCCGAGCCCTTTTTTGCGAGCGCGTCGGGCAACGTGAAGATTGTCTAGGGTTGCATCTGCGGCTTTATCCTGGTTGCGAATGATGGCCGCGAAACCTGCGAGTTCTGCATCATCGAAAGCAACTACAACGATGGGGCTTGGTCCATCCGGCGAAAGCAGGATACTCCAATGGGCAAGCCTTTCTTCGCAAACTTGGGTTTGCAAATACTCATCCGGCAAAATACCCTGATATTCCTTTCGCCAGTTTTCGGCATGCAAAGCAGCAATGAGGGGAGTATCTTCCAGCTTTGCATTTCGAAATTGGTAGTTTGTCATCCCGCCCGCGCCTTAATTGTTTCGCCGCTCTCAAGAACCCTCGCCATCAAAAAAGCTAGTGCAAAATTCCTCAAATGTCGCCATCAACCGGGTCGGCCTGAGGTTCACCGAGCGGGCAAGAACAATCCTACCTGGTTCCACACCTTCTGATATCGGACGCACGACAAGGCCCTCGCCATCATAGGTCTTGTCTCCGTAAGGGCGTGTGATCAAAAGGGAAAATCCAAGTCCGCGTCCCACAAGTCCGCGCACAAGTTCCAGCGAGGACGAACTGAGCGCTACATTCGGTTCAAGCCCATAGGCGCGGAAGAGGCCCAGAAAATACTCCCGGCTTGGCGGCACATCCAGAAGGATCATATCGAATGCAGCAAGAGACTTTAGTGAGATCGTCTTTTGCTTCGCCAGATTATGGCCGCGTGGCAGCAAAACATGGGGTGCTTGGGTGGCAAGGGGCACAGCGTGAATGTCCGCCGGAAGGGAAACATCATAAAGCAGCGCAAGTTCAAACCTGGCTTGCCGCAAGCCATTGAACAAATCGTTCTGGGTGGCCTCGGTGATGCCGATGTTCACCTGCGGATATTGCTCTTTAAAGCCTGCAATTAGGCCCGGCAAAAAGGCAGGCGCCAAGGTAACGAAACTGGCCAGGTTCAATGTACCTGAAATTTCGCCACCTGCCCGGCGCGCCTGACGTTCAAGTTCTCCGGCGTGGCGCAGAAGATTCCGGCCTTCAGACACCAGCCGTTCACCGGCACGGGTTAAGGAAATTCCCAGCGCGTGGTGGCGCACCAGAAGCTGGACACCCAATTGGTCTTCAAGCTTGGCAATTGCAGTTGAAACAGAAGGTTGGGAGACATGAAGCGCAGCGGCGGCTTTGGCGACAGATTTGTGTTCTGCAGCCGCTACGAGATATTCAAGTTGGCGCATAGTGTAGCGCGGCACACCAGTTTCCTCGGCAATCAATTATGAGTATATAGTTTTTCTCTATTCAATCAGAAAAAAATATCAATTTTTTTTATTTTGTTTCCTGTGACAGATTGGACCGGTTATGACATTGGAGACGAGGGCCTGCTTGGATTACGGTAGGGACTGCGTTGCAGCCAAACCGGGGCAGGATGAGAAAAGAGAACAAGCGTCAGCCTTGAGTAATTCCAATACCCAGGCAGAAACTTAGAACATTAACACAAGCCCCAGAGCTGAACGTCCACAGGCCCTAAAGATGAATGCCATTGTCCGGAACGTCCCGATGAACAAAAAAGGCGAAGAAAAAGCCGCTATCGCGCCAGAACATTTCACCGCAGCCATGGCGCGCGCTGCGACAGGTGTTTCAATTGTTACGACCGACGGAAGCGCAGGAAAGCTCGGCATGACTGTCAGCGCTTTTTCATCGGTTTCTGCCGAACCGCCCCTGTTGCTGGTGTGCATCAACCGGCGCAGCCCGCTTGTTGAGGCTATTGGTGAGAACGCGGTGTTTTGCGTCAATCTTTTGCATACAGGCCACAGACGCCTGGCGGACAGGTTTGCCGGCCGTGAAAGCTCAGGCGAACCGTATGTTTTTGATAATGGCGTATGGCGACGGGAATTCACCGGTGCACCGGTTCTTCCCGGCGCAGTTGCCCATTTTGACTGCTCTTTGGCATCTGTCCATGATGCCGGCAGCCACCGCATTTTTATCGGCCAGGTGCTGCATATTGAAAGCACCGAAAACAAGCCGTTGGTCTACACAGCGCGAGAGTATCAGCAAATCACTCAATTGCAGGAGCTTGAGGGATGATCAGAACAGGCGAAGAATATCGTGAAAGCCTGCGCGACAGGCGCGAGGTTTATGTGGATGGTGAACGGGTAAAAGACATCACCACCCACCCTCAGTTTAAGCCGGTTATCGACGTGCGGGCGCGCATCTATGACATGCAGCACGAGGATAAATTCAGCGAAACAATGACCTATGAGGAAGACGGCGAGCGCTTCGCCATTGGCTTGCAATTGCCGTTCACCCAGGATCACTGGAAGGCGAAACGCCGCGCGGTTGATACGGTCATGAACGATATTGGCGGCGTGGTAACCCGGGTTGGCGATGAGACGGTCGGCGAGATGTGGTCACTGTGGGACGGGGCAGATATTCTCAATGAAATCGACCCGCGTTTTGCCGAGAATATTGAACGGCACATCAATGTGGCGATCAAAAACGATCCCTTCCACGTTTCCGCCAACACCGATCCCAAGGGTGACCGCTCAAAGCGTCCTCAGGATCAAGATCCGGATATGCTGGTTCACGTGGTCAAGGAAACCGATGAGGGCATTGTTATCCGCGGCGCCAAGTATGAAACGGCGGCTGCCTATTCAAACCAGGCTTTCCTGAAGCCGACCATCGCCAATTGGGGCGATGCAAAGCTTTCCGATTACGCCGTTGGCTGTATCGTGAAAATGGATGCGCCGGGGGTAAAGCACATTTGCCGTGCGGGCTTCACCGGTGTGCGACCTGAGCGCGATTATCCCCTGTCGAACCGTTTCGATGAGGTCGACACGCTGATGGTGCTCGATGATGTGCACATCCCCTGGGAAGATGTACTGTTTTACCAGCACACCCGCGCGGCAGCTTTTATCCGCACGACGCTGCATCGTTACTCGGCCTTTCCGTTTATCCAGCGCATCTTGACCTACACGGACATGATGATTGGCGCAGCCCTTTGGAATGTGCGCCAAACGGGCCTTGATAAACAGATTGCCGTTCAGGAAAAACTTGCCGAACTGGCGGTTTACCGTGAAGGCATCAACGCTCATCTCACCGCAGCGATTGCCACCGGAGAAACGAGCCCGAACGGATTGCTTATGCCGAACCAGTCACTGTTGTTTACGGGCCGTGTGCATGCGTGCAGCAACTTGCCGGCAATGATGCATCTGGCCCGGGAACTGTGCGGCGGGCAGATTTGCGTCACCCCGGACACGGAAAGTTTTGAATCGGCTGAAACCGGGGATTGGTTGAAGAAGTTTTACACCATCAATGAAAACTGGATGGCCGAAGACCGGCGCAAGCTTTTGGCTTTTGCCCGCGATCTCTTGAACTCAGGCTATGCCGGACACCGGTTGACGTTCCAGCTTTTTGCCCAGTCACCGCCTTTCGCCCATCTGGCCGCCGTTTACCGCAATTTTGGATGGGACGGCCCGCTTGATTTCGTCAAGAATGCAGCCGACCTTTCTGACAATGTTTTGGACGAGCAAAAACAGGCAGCGGAGTGAGTGGCCAATGACAACTACCCATGAACGGTTCAGGAAGTTCAACACCAAAGACACTTACCCAAACCAGAAACTGGACAATGATCTTTGCCAGCTCGTAAAGGCGCGCGGCACCATGGTGTTTGTGCGTGGCCAGGTCGGCCAGAGTTTGGACACCGCTGAATCGATTTCAGACTTGAGCGCCTATGCCCAGGCAGACCAGGCGATGGCAAATGTCAGCCAGCTGCTGGAAGAAGCCGGTTCAAAGCTTGAGCATATTTGCCGTATCCAGGTTTATCTCACCGACCGGGGATATCGCGATGACGTCTATCAGGCGATTGGCAAATGGCTAAAGGGTGTGCACCCGGTTTCAACAGGGTTGATTGTTGATGGGCTTGCGCGCCCTGAATGGGTCATGGAAATTGAAGCAACGGCAGTAGTTCCCGACGAAGGTTGACCATGACAGACCATCTGCTTGAGCAACTGAACAAGATTGCATCCACGCCGATGCGTGAAGCCTTCGCCCTGCCTCCGGAAATCTACACTTCGCCGGGCATCAAAGCGCTGGAAGATGGGCAAATTTTCGCCCGCGACTGGACCTGCCCGGGGCTGGCAGCCCAAGTTCCAAATCCCGGTGACTACCTCACCTGGTCTATCGGCGAGCAGCCGGTTTTCTCAATCCGTAACCGTGATGGCGAAATCAAAACTTTCGCCAATGTTTGCCGCCACCGGATGATGCAGCTGCTGACCGGCCAGGGGAACTGCCGCCGGGTGGTGTGCCCCTATCATGCCTGGACGTATGACTTGGATGGCCAGCTTATCGGCGCACCATTCATGGACCGAACATCTGGCTTCGATAAATCAAAAATCTCCCTGCCTGAAATCCGCACGGAAGTTTGGCAGGGCTGGATTTACGTCACGCTCAATGAGGACGCCAAACCGGTTGCGGATTTGCTCGCCGGCCTTGCCGACGTGACTGGCCGTTTCCGGGTTCCAGGCTATGTGCTGGCCATTCTTGAAGACCATGTCTGGCAAACCAATTGGAAGCTCCTGGTTGAGAATTTCATGGAAGGCTATCACCTTCCGGTGGCGCATAAGAACACGGTGGGCGCATGGATGCCCGTCGATTCTGTGGATTTTCCGGAAAGCTCAGATTTGGCATTCGCTTATCAGACCTTCACCAAGGATGAAGATGCCACCTATGGACGGGCCCACCCGGACAATGATTTCCTGGAAGGGCATTGGCGCTACACCACGGTAATGCCCACCGTGTTTCCCACCCATATGTATGTGCTGGCGCCTGATCACCTATGGTATCTCTCCTTGCGCCCCAAAGGCATTGGCGAGGTTCATGTACGGTTCGGCGTTGCCTTGGCGCCTGAGGCAGAGGCGGCCCTTACCGGTAAAGAGAAGGAAAAATTTCTCACCGATCTCAATGAATTTTTCCGCCATGTAAACGAAGAAGACAGGTTTGTGGTGGAAGGCATTTATGCCGGAGCAAAGGCGCCGCTTACCGAAGCCGGCCCACTTTCCTGGCTTGAGCGGGAGCTTCATGACTTTGCCAAATACCTCGCCAGCAGGCTCACCGATACGGGAAGTGCCCGGGTTGGAAAGGCCGCTGAATGACTTTCTCCCTCATCGGACGATGCACTGAAACCGGCGCTTTTGGTGTTGCCATAACAACATCAAGCATTTGCGTCGGCGCGCGGTGCCCGCATGTACGCGCCAATGCGGGGGCTGTTGCCACCCAAAACATCACAGACCCGGCCCTTGGCCCGGCAATTCTTGATGAGCTGGAAAATGGCTCAAATGCTGAGGCGGCCCTGGCTGCCACCATGGCCGGCAAGGAACATCTCGACTACCGCCAGCTTACGGTGATTGACAAGAACGGGGCCACGGCAAGTTTTACCGGGGCGAATATTCTGGGAACGAATGCGGTTTCAGCAGGCAATGATTGTTTTGCTGCCGGCAATCTTCTGAAAACCAATGCTGTCGTGAGCGCCATGACGCAAGGGTTTGAGAAATCCGTCGGTGCTCATATTGCAGAAAGGTTGCTGCGGGGCCTTGAGGCAGGGGTTGGCGCAGGAGGCGAAGAGGGCCCGACCCATTCAGCCGCCTTGCTTGTGGCCCACAAGCAAAGTTTTCCCCTTGTCGATCTCAGGGTCGATTGGGATGATCATGACCCTGTGGCCGCATTACGGCGCTTGTGGACGGACTATGAGCCGCAAATGAATGACTATTTGATAAGGGCAATCGACCCGGACAACGCTCCGTCATACGGAGTGCCCGGAGACGAGTAGCTGCGAGGATGACGCGATGGCCGAACTCAGCACCCAGCAAAAAGAACAATTCTGGCAAGATGGATATTTGCTGATAGAGGAGGCCGTATCAGCCGAACAGCTGGCCGCCATGCGCGCTGATTTCGCTGCATGGGTGGAAGAAAGCAGGAGCCACGAAAAAGCATATGGTGAGACGATTGATGGCCGGCCACGGTTTGACGTGGAGCCGGGCCATAGCGCAAACCGCCCTGCTCTTCGGCGGGTGGCATCGCCTGCAGAAGTCTCAGAAAGCTATCTTGATGTGATGCGCAATGCAGACGTTGGCGATTATGTTGCTGGGCTTATCGGGCCCAACATCAAGTTCCATCACGGCAAGATAAATTCAAAACTTCCCGGCGCAGCAACGGAAGTGAAGTTCCATCAGGATTTTCCCTATGAACCGCACTCCAATGATGATCTCATCACCGCGCTTATTTTCGTTGATGAGGTGACCGGGGAAAACGGTCCGCTCGAAGTCCTGCCCGGCTCTCATAAAGGCGAAATCCATACTCTTTGGCACAATGGCGTCTTTACCGGCGCTATGGACGAGCAAACTGTAGAAGAAATGCGCCCCAAAACCGTGAAATGCCAGGGGCCAGCCGGTTCGGTTTGCCTGATGCATACCAAACTGGTGCATGGCTCAGCTCCCAATCTTTCAGAACACCCGCGCACCTTGTTTATTTGCGTCTTTTGCGCGGAAGATGCCATTTCCCTTGCACCGAACCCGCTGCCCAGTGTTCATGATGGCGAGATCATCCGCGGGATACGGACGGGGCGCGTGCGCTGTACGCCTTACGAAATGGAGCTGCCTGAAATGCCGAAGGTGGCATCATTTTTCGAACAACAGGCAAAAGCTGGTTAGGCTGATAGTCTCTCAATGAGATTCGCGAGGAACTGGTCGCACTTTTCCAGTTCGCTGATGGCGATGAACTCATCCGGTTTATGACCTTGGCTCATGGAACCTGGGCCGCAGACAACAGTCGGCAGGCCAAGACGCTGCTGGAACAGGCCACCTTCGGTGCCAAACGCCACCTTTGTGTGGGCGTTCGCGCCTGTAAGGGATTTGACAAACGCGACAATCTCATCTTCCGGGCCGGTATCGAGAGCGGGATACTCATTAAAGATCTCGATTTCAATGTTTGCATTCTCGAAACGGTCCCGGTGAGCGCTGGCAATCTTTTCCGCATCATCTTTCAAGCGCTCAATAAGCCTTTTCGGATCATCAGCTGGCAAGTTTCTGATCTCAAACCGGAACCGGCATTCGTTCGGCACAATATTAAGGGACGTGCCGCCGGAAATCGTTCCCACATGCAACGTTGTCCACGGTACCGGATAATCCATATCGCGCGTGCCGCGCTCCTCAATCTCATCTTGTAGGGCTCTAATGGCTGAAATCATGTCAGAGGCCAGGTAAATGGCATTGAGCCCTTCTGATGTGAGGGCAGAATGGGATTCAACGCCCCTGCAAATGCAATCAGCCCCGGTTTTGCCCTTGTGGGCGATGGCAGGCAGCATTTCCGTCGGTTCGCCGATAATGCAGAAGGCCGGCTTTACGGGCGCATCGGCCAGCACATCAATCATCCGGCGCACACCAATGCATCCGATCTCCTCATCGTAGGAAAAAGCAAGATGGATCGGGCGCTTGAGTTCCGCATTTGCAGCTGCAGGCACCGCAGCCAGAACGCTTGCCAGAAACCCCTTCATATCGGCGGTGCCCCGCCCATATAGACGGCCATTTGCACTGGTCATTTTGAACGGGTCCGTGCTCCAGTCCTGACCATCCACCGGCACCACGTCAGTGTGGCCGGACAACATGACCCCAGGCACGTCATCTGGCCCGACGACTGCATGGAGGTTTGCCTTTGTGCGCTCGTCATTGTGGGTGAGCGATGAGGTGATGCCGTGCTTTGAGAGAAACTCCTGGGTCCAGGAGATCAAATCCAGGTTCGAATTCCTGCTCACCGTCGGAAAGGAAATCAACTGAGACAGTATTTTCTGACTTGCATTGCTCATGGCCGTTCCAGCGCATTTATAGACCCAATCTCCATAACCTGAACGTGATCGCCGAACCAGCCCTGAAAACGGTTGAACTCAAACCGCGCAGGCACCACATTACAACTGAAGCGGTGCCTGATCAGGGCCGTGGACGTTTGAAAACAGCTGCTTAAGTGGGAAAGGGCTGATATGTCACGTGTTTCCGTATTCTCAAGCCCCTATTTGCTGGGTTTTGAAGACATTGAGCGTATGCTCGACAATGCCGCAAAAACGGCGGGAGATGGCTATCCACCGTATAATATCGAGCGTATCGTTGAGAGTGACGGCAGCGAAAAC
>JBPCVY010000005.1:0-5060 GCA_051010055.1 Hyphomicrobiales bacterium
CGGTGGCAATTGTTGAAGCCCGACGGCGTGTAGGCGATGCCGACAACTTTTTTTGCCAGCATTTCGCGCGAGTAACCCATTGAACTTGCAAAAGAATTTCGCAAGTAAATGGAAAAGTCCCTGTCGCCGTAATTGGTAAGGCCTCTGGCCAGGCCATGTTCGCCATTGTCTGACATGCGCGTGCCGATCTAAATGTTCTGCTCGATATATCTTGCCTGTACGTCACCAACCCAGTTGCCGACATTCCAGGAGCCATAAGCTCCCATACCGCCTAAGGGATCGGCACCACAATAAACCGGCACATGAATAAGCGACAGGCCGCTATAGGCGCGTGCCTCTTCCAGCGCGGCACGCAAACCTTCAACGCTGGCGCCGCCGGAAAGCGCCATCACACCTTTCACGGAGGAGGCCATCGCCATATAGTCAACATCAACGCTGTCATTTGTGCGGAATTGGTTCATGTATTGGGCTTCCTGCAAGCCCGTTATGGCCGCCATGCGCCGGTTATCGAACAGCACGATCATGCCGTTTACGCCGTGCTCAACGCCATCAATGAGCACCTGAGGGTTCATCATGAACGAACCATCGCCAGAAAAGGCGATGCCATAGCGGGGACTGCCGGCAATGGCAGATGCCAAAAGCGCAGAAACCGCAAACCCCATATAGGAGGCCCCGGCCTCTGTGTAGGTGTCGCCGGTGCGGTCATCTTCGACAATCTGAAAACCGTTTGCCTGAACATCACCGGCATCAAAAAATTTTGCCGCGTTTTGTTCTTTCGCAAAATCGGCAACGGTTCTTATGGCCGCTGGTTGGGTCAGCACTTTTTTCTGCCACACCACATCTTCCAGCACCGGTGAGTTGTAACGGCTGGATTTGAACTGAGCCCATTCAGCCTTTGCGTTAGCGCACTGTGACAGCCAGTGCGCATCAGGGCTCAGCCCTTTATTACTGCGCGAAAGAAGAGCGCCGATGACAGCGGAAATATCACCGGGAAGCCCAAATGTGTTTGCATAGTGCGAGAGGTCAGAAAGATCACCATTGATGTTCACAACAGCCTTGGCGTTGGGATAACCGACTCCGGAGCAGTCTGCCTGGCACACAGCGCGGGTACCTATCGCAATGAGAAGTTCGGCATTTTCCATAGCGAAGTTGCCAGAAATTGAACCTTTCGATCCGCCAACATGCATGTTTTGAAGATGGTTATCAGGCAGAACGCCTGTTGAACCGGGAGAAAGCACGACGGCAGCTCCTGCCGCCTCGGCGAGTTTGCGAACCGCTTCATCGTGGCCTCGGGTGCCGCCGCCGGCCTTGATCGCTATCTTCTTATGAGATGCGATGAGGGACAGCGCCTTTTCATAAACGCTGTCTTTCACCGGCGCGGTTGCCGGAAATTCCGGCCGCCCCGGCAGTGTTGCAAGATTTACCCGAACCATTTCCGGTTGCGTGTTCAGGGGCAACAGAAGATAGAACGGCCCTGCCTTGTAAGGATGGTGCACGCAAACCGACCCACAGCGCATTGCATCTCTAATGGCAGATGGTGTGTGAAGAACATAAGACTGGCCCATGGCCGCCGTGAGCTTTCCGAACAGGCCCTGTTCTTCTTTGGGGATTTGCTGCATATTGTAGCCCTCCCCACAAGTCGTCTCATCGCCGTAAATGTGATAAACGCCGACACCATTCGATGCTGATGCCAGCGAACCTGCCATTGCCTGCAATGCGCCTGGGCCAATGGATGTCACCACCGCTGGAACTTCCCCATACTGCCAAGAAAGCGCTGTTGCAGCATGGGTCATTTCCACCTCATTGCGGAAGTTGAACGTGCGGGTTACGCCTTCTTCATCGTATACACGCAAGACCTCGCCAAGGTCGGTGGAGCCGTGGCCGAAGATTGCCAGATATTTGCTCACGTTCTGGCGCAACAAGCCGAGGACGAGCGCTTCGGAAAGGCTGACATCAACAATTTCAGCAAGGGCGCCGCTGGAAAGTGCTTCATCAATGGCGCCGGCTTTTGCAATCGCAGCAGCGCGTTTTCTCATCGCCCCGCTGAGTGCTGTTTCCCCGCTATTTTGTTTAGGCATTTTTTTGTTCCTGGGTAGCGGTGGCGATGTTTTGTTTTTTCTCTTTGAACATGCTGATGGCCTTGAGAGCGAAAATTGAAAGGGCCAATGCGAAGAACACTATGGCCACAGGCGAAGTGTAAAAAATGTCCAACTTGCCCTCTGAAAGGATCATAGCGGTGCGGAATTCGCGTTCCAATGTTGGCCCGAGAACAAGCCCGAGGATGACCGGCGTTACCGGTATGCGGGCAAGCATCAGCAAGTAAGCGCCAAGGCCGATGATGCCCATGGTGTAGACATCGAAAACGGAGTTGCGAATGGCGAATGCGCCCAACCCGCACATAACGATGATACCGACACCGAGAAGGTGCGCTGGAATTTGCAATACCCGTACAAAGAAGCGGATGCCGAAGACCTGGATGGCGAGCACCGACAAATAGGCAATGATGATGGAAACGTAGACGCCGTAAATCTGGGCTGGATGCTCGATAAACAGCATCGGGCCCGGGATGAGGCCGTGAATGAGCAGTCCTGAAAGGACAATTGCCGTTGCCGGATCACCTGGTATGCCCAGAGATAGAAGCGGTATCATTGCACCCCCGGTAACCGCATTGTTGGCGGTTTCAGGAGCAACAACACCCTCAATGGAGCCCTTGCCAAAGCGTTCCGGTTTTTTGGAAAACCGTTTAGCATGATCATAGGCCAGAAAGGCGGCAATGGGGCCGCCTGTGCCGGGTATTGCGCCGATACCGGTGCCAAGGGCCCCGCACCGCAGCATGAGCCAGAAGTTCTTCTTCAAATGGCTTGCAGAGGGCAGCTCAGTTCGCACATCTGCGGCCTCAACCGTAACCTGCTCGCCTTTCAGGTATGTACTGAACACCCTGATAATGTGCGGCACCGCGAACAGCCCGATCATGGCGACAAGCAGATTTATGCCCTGCTGCATGGTCGTTAAACCGAAGGTGAGCCGTTGAGCTCCCTCAAGCTCGTCCAAGCCGATGGTCATGGCCATTAGGCCGATGAAACCGGCAATCAACCCGCGCACCATGGACTTGCCCGCTAGCCCGCATATTGTCGAAAGCCCGAACAACACCAATGCGAAAATTTCTGCAGGTCCAAATTTGATGGCCATGCGCGCCACCAGGTCAACCGAAACAATCATTACCGCAAGGCTCATCAGGCCGCCGAAAACTGAAACGATAACTGCGGTTCCCAACGCCAGCGAAGCCTGGCCCTTGCGCGTCAGCTGATAGCCGTCGATGACAGTTGCCGCTGCCGATGGCGTGCCTGGTATGCCGAGCAAAATCGCCGATACGGAACCGCCGGTCATTCCGCCAATGTAGGTGCCCAGGAGGAGCCCGATTGCCGGTGTTGCCTCAAGCGAAAACGACATGGGTAGCACAAGGGCAAGGGCGACTGTGAACGTGAGCCCCGGTATGGAACCAAACACCAGACCCACAAACGCGCCGGCTGCCACGGCAACTACCGCCTCAAGACCGAGGGCGTTGGGGAGCGCTGTCATCAAGGCTTCCATGAGCGCTCCTCAGATAATCGTTATCCAGGTGCCGGGAGGCAGATAAGCGCCCAACAACTTGCCGAAAACGAGCCAGCACCCAGCGGTGATACCAAATGCCATAGCCGCTATTTGCTTGATATTGCGAATTTCCAGAATGCCCCACATGGCAGCGGCTGCAACCAGTGGCGTGGCCAGAACGAACCCTATCTTGAACAACAGGAAACCGTAGGCGAGAACCAGGCCAAACACGCTCAGGGCGATCTTGATTTTTGCCCAGGTGACAGCTTCAACACTTTCCTCACCAGCCCATTCGCCGGGCCTGTAGGAGGCCACAACCATGATCGCCGAGAGAACCATGAGGCAAATACCGAACATCAACGGAAAGGCGCGCGGGCCCACATCACCCTCTCCCTGGCCGCCGGGGATTGTTTGATAAACAGTCACCGACCAGACCAGGGCGAAGGCAAGTAGCACCAGCCCCGTTGTTCTATCGCGGCTGGCAGCAGGGTTTTTTCCTGACGGCATACCTACTTTTTGAGCCCAAGTTCGCCCATCAACATGGATATGCTCTTATCATCAGAAGCGATTTGCTTGCCAAATGATGTGTGATCGGAAAACGCGCGGGTAAAGCCGATTTTTTCCGATGCAGCTTTAAACTCATCACTTTCAACAGCTGCCTTGGCAGCAGCTTCAAGTTTCATCACCACCTCATCCGGAGTGCCCTTTGGAGCTGCAAGCCCGCGCCACATTGTAATGTCGATATCTGCACCCTGTTCCTTGGCGGTCGGAACATCGGGGACGATCTTGATACGCTCAGCGCTGGTGACCGCAAGGATGGTCAGGGTTCCTGCCTTTGCGTGGGAAACAAACTGCCCGGGCCACTGAATGGCAGCGTCAATCCGGTTGCCAAGTAATTCTGCCGGCGCCTTGCCTTTGCCATAAGGCACGTAAACCACTTTATCGGCAATACCGAGAGCATCGAACAAAGCAGCAGAAGTCAGATGAGTGAAAGAGCCTTTGCCCGAAATGCCGACTTTGAGTTTGTCTGAGCCGGACTTGGCCGCTGTCACCATATCTCCAAGAGACTTCCAGCCGGACTTGGAGTTCACGGCCAATGCGGGAACTTCTGTCGAAATCCGGGCAATCGGCGTAAACGCCTCATAATTAAAGCTCATATTGCCTTTGTGGTGGGCGGTTGAAACCGAGTTTGAGTTCCACACGATGTTGTAACCGTCTGCCGGGGTTCCCTGGACATGGGTGTATCCGACCGCGCCGCCGCCACCTGTTCGGCTGACAGGCACAACCGGTTGAGACATGCTCTTCGACATCAAGTCTGCAAGCAGCTGGCCAATTGCCTTGGCTGTGCCGCCGAACAGGATAGTCATTTCAACCGGCTTTTCCGGATACTCCGCCCGGCTCCCCGGTGCCGTACCAAGTACCAGTAACGCCGCAGCCGAAACCGCGATGGCGCCGCGGCGCGTCAGTTT
>JBPCVY010000006.1:0-3381 GCA_051010055.1 Hyphomicrobiales bacterium
CAGCATTCATTTCCCAGCGCGACGGCTTATACCAGGCAACTGTATCTGAAACCGGCTGGCCTTATGTTCAGTTTCGCGGAGGCCCGCGCGGTTTCATCAAGGTGCTGGATGAACAGACCATCGCCTACGCAGATTTTCGCGGTAACCGGCAATATGTGAGCACCGGCAATCTTGGCGGCGATAACCGAATATCGCTCATTCTGATGGATTATCCTAACCAGCGCCGCCTAAAGATTTTGGCGCGCGCCAGGCTTGTTGATGCAGAAGATGATCCGGAACTCATCGGGCAACTGCACGATTCATCATACGAGGCAAGGGTTGAGCGTGCGGTGGTGATCTCTATTGAGGCGCTGGACTGGAACTGCCCGTCACACATTCCCCAACGGCTCACAGCTGAAGAACTAAAGTCCGTTCTGGCGCCGCTGCACCAGCAAATTACCAGCCTTGAGGCGGAAAATGCCGAGCTGAAGCAGTTCCTGGGTCGTAAGGGCACGGACGCCTAAGTGGCGTGTTTTAAAGCTTTGCCGATTTGATGAGGCCGGCCAGCTCCACATATGAGGGACAAGCGGTGCCGCAACGCTTTTCGATTTCAGAAAGCTGGTTTTGTGCTGCTGCAATATTGCCAATCTGCAAAAACGCCTCGCCCATATATTCGCGAGCCAGAACATAGTCGGGCTTGATGGCAAGCGCGCGCCGGTAATAGGAAAGGCCCTCTTCCACCTTGCCCAGCTTGCGGTGCGCAAAGCCGAGATAGTTCAAAATGCGCGGGTCGTTCTGGTTCTCAGCGCGGTAGAGCATATCAATAGCGGCTTTATAACGGCCATTTGTGGCAAGCCAGTAACCGGCATGATAAATCTCGTCATCAGTGCCGGGATTCTCCGGTATGGCCTTGATGCCCATGCACTTTTTCCAGCTATCGCTGCCTTGCTGGTACTTATCGCAAGGGTCATCACCCGCAGCCAAAGCACCTGTCGAGAGTAGAGCCGGGCTGCCCGCGATGAGGCCAACGGCCAATAATGCAGAGCCCATGAAAACTGCTGAACCTTTGAAAATGCTCATCAAAACCTCCTGCAAAACCATTGTAGACGCAAGAACGTTAAAAGTGACACGTCCGGATCACTTCTAGAACGGGCGTGTGGGCGAAATATGACACCGTCCAATTGCAATGCCAAAGCCTACTCGCAGTGCTTGATCGTTGTCCTTATGATGCCAAATTGAAGGCGAGCTGCAACCTCAATCCGGATCAAAATTGTATGACAACACGAAAACCCGCCAAATCCTTAGCATGCAGAGTGTCATTTCCGGCGATTGTTGCCGTTTGGTTCATCGCCTGCAGCAGTTTTTTTGGCTGGCCAGTGTTCGCTGAAGAGAGCGCTGCACCCGGAAAGTTCTGGCGGGAATTCTTTTCCCGACCTTCAGATGGTGTTCAGGCGCCAGGCAATGATCCTCATCGGGCAGCTAAAATCGCTCTGGGCGAGTTGTTATTCAAAGATGCGCGCCTTTCAGGCGATGGTTCAATGTCATGCGCAACGTGCCATCAGCCAGAGCGCGCCTTCACTGACGGATTGGCAAAGCCTCAAAGCCGGCTCGGCGGCGCCTTGAGGCGGAACGCGCCAGCCCTTCTGAACTTGGCTTGGGCTACCAGATTCAACCGGGACGGAAGCGCTGAAAGCCTTGAACAGCAGGCCCGCGCGCCAATTACCCGAAAAGAAGAGATGGCCGGCAGCTTTGATGAAATCATTTCCAAGCTGAAAGCCGATAAGCGCATCGTTGCATTGTTCAAACGAGCCTTCCCAACGGAGGAATTGTCAGACGATGCGATTTTGAAAGCGCTTGCGGCCTATGTGCGTACGCTGGTTTCGCCGCGCATCCGTTTTGATGCCTGGATTGACGGCGGCAAGAGCGCATTGAATGAGGCGGAAGTTGCGGGTTTTCGGCTTTTCGTTGGCAAGGCCGGCTGTGTTGCCTGCCATGCGGGATGGCGGTTCACCGATGATGGGTTTCACGATATCGGCGTCAATAGCGATGATCCAGGCCGCAGTGGTGTTCCCGGGGGTGCAGCAGGCATTCCGGCGTTCAAAACCCCCGGCCTGCGGCAGTTGCAGCTCACCGCCCCCTACATGCATGATGGCTCGCTGCAGACGCTGGAAAATGTGATCGATCACTATGCCGGCTCTTTTAAAGAGCGCCCCTCGCTTTCGAGCAACATGGTGCGCGATTTGGTGTTGACCGAAGATGAAAAGTCAGCCCTTCTAGCCTTTCTTCGTTCCCTTTCAACGGACCCGCCCACCACCCAAGACTAGCCCAGGAGACAAACTTTGAGCAGTGAGCCAGCCAAAGCGCAGGTTTTGGTGACGGGAGCCGATGGCTACATCGCCGGCTGGATCGTCAAGCTGCTGCTTGAGGGCGGCCATGTTGTCAACGCAGCGGTTGTTGATGCTGCAGATGAAGCCAGGCTTTTTGCCTTGGAAAAGTTGGCGGAGACCGCAACCGGCAAACTTTCCATTTTTGAGGCCAACCTTTTGAACCAGGGCGCCTATGCAGAGGCTATGGCGGACTGCTCGCTTGTGTTCCACACCGCCTCGCCCTTCACCATGAAAACCGATAACCCACAACGGGACCTCGTGGATCCTGCCTT
Organism: Hyphomicrobiales bacterium; assembly: GCA_051010055.1. GTDB lineage: Bacteria > Pseudomonadota > Alphaproteobacteria > Rhizobiales > CAJQND01 > CAJQND01. Next base: position 2,639 of record JBPCVY010000006.1, read on the forward strand.
GTTGGGCACACGCAATGTTCTCAATCAGGCAATGCGGACGCACGGAGTGAAAAAGGTTGTGCTGACGTCAAGCGCGGCGGCGATTTTCGGTGACAATGCGGACCTTGAGAGCGCAAAGAATGGCGCCTTCAGCGAAAAGGATTGGAACACCAGTTCAAGCCTTGAGCATCAACCCTATTTCTTCTCAAAAACGGTGGCTGAGCGCGAGGCCTGGCGGTTCGCAGAAGGCCAGAGCAAGTGGGAACTTGTCACCATAAATCCGGTTTTGGTTTTGGGGCCGGCCTTTAACCCAAATCCTGGCTCTGAATCATTTCATCTCATCCGCCAGCTTGGCGATGGCACAATGAAATGGGGGTTGCCGGATTTCCCATGCGGAATTGTTGATGTGCGCGATGTAGCAAACGCCCATGTCCAGGCAGCATTTAACCCTGCGGCGCACGGGCGATACCTGATCTCAGGCCACGATACCAGCCTGTTTGAGCTAGCCGGCATACTTCGCACCAGGTTTGGCGATGAGTATCCGCTTCCGAAATCCCTGCTGCCGAAATGGTTCATGTGGATGATCGGACCCCTTGCCGACAGTTCCATGACCCGGCGGCGGGTCGCCAGAAATGCCGGTTGGCCGTTCAGAGCCGATAGTTCCAAATCCGTTCGGGAGCTGGGTATTACATATCGCGCTGCAGAAGAAACCATCACCGAAATGTTCGCTCAAATGATTGAGCAAGGCATGTTCAAGAAGACAC
>JBPCVY010000007.1:0-4260 GCA_051010055.1 Hyphomicrobiales bacterium
CCTTTCCATGCCAGCTCCTGGCGCCGGTGCGCGGGTTAATGGGAGGAAGCGGGGCGCCATCGTCGTCGCGGGCCTGATCAATCAGGTGGAATTCCAGCTCCACCGCAATGACAGGCTTTAGCCCAAGCTCTTCAAAGCGGTCTGCAACTTTTTTCAGTAAAACCCGCGGCTCATACCAAACCGGCTCCCCGGTTGATGGACTTTTGAGGGTCAGCAAACATTGCGCCCGGCTGCCGCCAGACCAAGGCACAACCCTGAGACTTCCTGGAACCGGCTCAGCATCTGCATCAGGGTCGCCATCTGAAAACCCCTTGCCCAGCGCATCAGGGCAATCGCCATTTACATCAAGCAGATAGGTTGCCTCGCAAAACTGCGTGCCGCCCTCAAAAAGCTTGGGAATATCTGAGGCGGGATAGCGCTTTCCAACTGCATTTCCGCACAAGTCAATAATGAAGGCTTCCAAGTCCTTCATCTGCGGGTTTGCCTCAAGAAACGCTGCGCCCTCGTTTTTCTCAGCTGCCATCCTCACCCCTCCCATGGTTTGGAGAACTGTAGCCACTCACACTCCACCTCGCAATCAGAGCAAATTGGGTGTGAATTAGAAGAGACATGAGCCTATAAACCGGCTGCTTTGAGCCGCCCGGCTTGTGGATTGGGCATGCCGTGGCGGTTCCAAATGCTTTCACCCTAACCGGATTTCCGGATGTGTGCCGGCTGAAGCAGTTGCCCCTATGAGGGTGGTTGAGAAAAACGGCGCTAAGGGCGAAGCCCGAACTTAGAAGAAATGGAGAGCAAAATGCCCAAGTTGAAGACCAAGAGTGGCGCCAAGAAGCGCTTCAAGGTGACCGGCACAGGGAAAATTATGTGCGGCCAGGCTGGTAAACGCCATGGCATGATCAAGCGGACGAAAAAGTTCATCCGCAATGCGCGCGGCATGTCCGTTCTGTCGGATGCTGACGCGAAGGTCGTCAAGCAGTTTATCCCCTACAAGTAAATCACCACACCAAGCGCATTCTTTCAGGAGCATAAGTTATGGCTCGAGTTAAACGGGGTGTTACCACCCACGCCCGCCACCGTAAGGTAATCAAGGCCGCCAAAGGTTATTACGGCCGCCGTAAGAACACATTCCGCGTAGCCAATCAGGCTGTGGAGAAAGCAGGCCAATACGCCTATCGCGACCGCCGCACAAAAAAGCGCAATTTCCGCTCATTGTGGATCCAGCGCATCAATGCTGCCGCGCGCGCTGAAGGCTTGACATATGGCCGATTTATCAACGGGCTTGGCAAGGCCGGTATTGAGGTTGACCGTAAGGTTCTGGCTGACCTCGCCGTGCGCGAGCCCGAGGCTTTCAAAGCCCTGGTGGAACAGGCAAAAGCATCGCTTTAATTAGCGCCACCAACATTTCGCGCCATCAATGACCGGACTTGCCGGGCCCGCTGCAAAAAACCTCAGCGGCTCGCAAGGCCGGATATTGTCTTTCGAAAGCTCTGGATGTGACTGATTTAGTGAAACTTGAAACCGAGATTATGGATGCTGTCGCCGCAGCGGGCGACGAGACAGCCCTTGAATCGGTGCGTGTCGCCGCCCTTGGCAAAAAGGGCTCGGTTTCCGCCGTTATGAAGTCGCTCGGCTCCATGACGCCTGATGAACGCAAGGAAATGGGCCCCAAGCTGAACGGGCTCAAGCAAGTGATCACCGATGCGGTATCTGCCCGTGCCGGTGAGCTGCGCGAGGCAGCGCTTGATGCCCGTCTTGCGCAAGAGAAGATTGACGTCACCCTTCCGGTGCGGCCCAGCCAGAAAGGAACCATTCACCCGGTTTCCCAGGTATGGGACGAGGTGGTGCAGATTTTCGCTGATCTTGGGTTCTCGGTCGCGGAAGGCCCTCACATCGAAACGGACTTCTACAATTTCGAGGCGTTGAACATTCCGCCTGAACATCCCGCGCGCCAGGAACACGACACGTTTTATTTCAATCCGCGTGATGATGGTGAGCGCATGGTTTTGCGCACCCATACCTCACCGGTGCAAATCCGCACTATGGAAGTCTCAGAGCCGCCGATCCGCATCATTGCGCCGGGGCGAACCTTCCGTTGTGATTCTGACCAGACCCACACCCCGATGTTCCATCAGGTTGAAGGGCTTGTGATCGATACCGAAACCCATCTTTGCCACCTCAAATGGTGCCTTGAGGAGTTCTGCAAGGCGTTCTTTGAGCTGGACGAAGTGAAGATGCGGTTCCGCTCCTCTCACTTCCCGTTCACCGAACCAAGCATGGAGGTGGACATTGGCTGTTCCTGGGAAGGTGGCCAGGTGAAGATTGGCGTTGGCGATGACTGGATGGAAATTCTGGGCTCCGGCATGGTGCACCCGAGTGTCATCCGGTCGGGCGGGCTAGACCCTGAAAAATATCAGGGCTTTGCCTTCGGCATGGGCATCGATCGCATCGCCATGCTCAAGTACGGCATCCCTGATTTGCGGGCATTTTTTGAAGCCGATTTGCGCTGGCTCAGACATTACGGATTTGCAGCACTCGATGTGCCTGAACTTGCAGGAGGGCTGAGCCGATGAAATTCACACTTTCCTGGCTGAAGGATTATCTGGAAACAGATGCATCCCTGGAAGAAATCTGTGATGCGCTGACCGATGTGGGCCTTGAACTTGAGGGCGTTGAAAATCTCTCAGAATCCCTTGGTGACTTTTCCGTCGCCTATGTTGTGAAGGCCGAGCAGCACCCCAATGCCGACCGCCTGCGCGTCTGCCAGGTGGAAACCAAGGACGGCATGGTTCAGGTGGTGTGCGGGGCGCCCAACGCAAAGACCGGAATGACTGGCATTTTCGCCCCTCCGGGCACCCATATTCCAGGTACTGGCGTTGACCTTCAGGTTGGCGTTATCCGCGGAGTTGAAAGCGCCGGCATGTTGTGCTCTGAGCGCGAGCTTATGCTGTCTGAAGATCATGAGGGCATTATTGAGCTCGAAGAAAAGCTTCCTGTCGGCGTGCCGGCTGTTGATGCGCTTAACCTCAATGATCCTGTCATCGACATAGCAATTACGCCCAACCGGCCTGATACACTTGGCGTTTATGGGGTGGCGCGCGATCTGGCGGCCAAGGGACTTGGAACGCTGAAACCCCTCGATATCAAGCCTGTTGAAGGCCAGTTCACATCACCGATTGATGTTGGGCTGAAGTTTGAAATCGGCACGGATGATGCCTGCCCGCTGTTCGTTGGCCGTTATGTGCGCGGGGTGAAGAACCGGCCGTCACCGGAATGGCTCCAGCGCAGGCTGACCGCGATTGGCCTTCGCCCGATTTCAGCGCTTGTCGACATCACCAACTATGTCACCTACGCCCATGGCAGGCCGCTGCACGTGTTTGATGCAGACAAGGTAAAGGGCAACATTCACGCGCGCCTTGCCAAAGCGGGCGAAAAGCTCCAGGCACTTGACGGCAAGGAATATGAGCTTGACGACACCATGACCGTGATTGCCGATGACAATGGCCCCGAGGCCATTGGCGGCATCATTGGCGGGGAATTTTCAGGCTGCACCGGCGCCACAACCAATGTGTTCATTGAGGCTGCCTATTTCGACCCAATCCGCACCGCCACAACCGGGCGAAAGCTGAACATCATGTCCGATGCCCGCTACCGGTTTGAGCGGGGCATTGATCCCGAGTTCACACCGGTAGGTGCTGAACTGGCAACGCGCATGATTATGGAGCTTTGCGGGGGCGAGCCTTCCGATATCATTATCGCTGGCGCTATTCCTGACCATTCACGTTCCTACTCGTTGCGCAAGATAAGGGTCAAGCAGCTGGGTGGCATTGACGTGCCGGAGGTTGAGCAAAAGCGCATTCTGGAAGATCTGGGTTTTGGCGTTACCGATGAAGGCGAAACTTTCGTCTGTTCCGTGCCAAGCTGGCGCCCGGATGTTCATGGTGAAGCTGACCTTGTTGAGGAAATCACCCGCATTGTCGGCCTTGATAACGTGCCCAATGCGCCCATGCCCCGCCTGCATGCCATCGCGCGCCCCGTTCTGACAATGCTTCAGCGGCGCACTGTTGCAGCCCGCCGTGCATTGGCGGCCAGAGGCTTGTGCGAAGCTGTGACCTGGTCTTTCCTGCCCGAAGATCAGGCAAAAATGTTTGGCGGCGGTCAGGCGGCCCTGAAACTGGCAAACCCGATTTCGTCGGAACTTTCCGACATGCGCCCATCGCTGATGCCAAATCTTATCGCAGCTGCCGGGCGCAATATTGCCCG
>JBPCVY010000008.1:0-10042 GCA_051010055.1 Hyphomicrobiales bacterium
GCCGCGCGCTGCGGCCCCCTCCACGAGAGCGCGGATGTTGCGGTCAGATACAGATGATTCAACAAACACGGCGCTGATGTTGCGGGCCACGAGAAGGTCGACCAGCTCGCCGATGCGGTTAAGGCCCGCCTCGCTTTCTGTTGAAATGCCCTGAATGCCGACAACTTCAAACCCGTATGCCATGCCGAAATAGTTGAAAGCATCATGCGCGGTGAGCAACAGCCGGCTGCCTTCTGGAACCGACTTTGCGATTCTTTCGGCATATTCTGCCAGCTGAGTGACCTGTTCCAGATAACGCTTAGCGTTGGCTTCGAACGTCTCGCGCTCTTGCGGCCTGGCCTCAATCAACGCATCGCGCACTACCATGACAACTGCCGACCACAAGTTCGGGTCCATCCAGATGTGGGGATCATATTTGTCGGTATAGATATCGTGGGCACGCAGGAGGTCTTTCGAAACGCCCTCGGCAACCGCGATGACTTTGCGCTTTTTGGTCAGTTGGCCCATGAAGTCTTCCATCTGGGCTTCAAGATAAAGGCCGTGCCGAAGCACCAGGTCAGCTTTTGTCATGGCAACAATGTCAGTGCGCGTCTGGCGGTAGGCATGGGGGTCGACACCGGCCCCCATGAGCGCTCTCACGGCCACGTGTTCGCCGCCGACATTGCGCGCGGCATCGCCTATCATTCCAGTGGTGGCGACAATTTTTAGCTGCTTTTCTGCAGAAACAGCGGGCGCCGGGCCCAGTCCAAATACGGCGGTTGCTATAATCACCGCCAAAATTGAGGACAAGAACCGCCGTCTAGACCATGTCAGGTCAGCATCTCTACTCATAACTCAAGTGCCCAAAACAGTTTGTTTCATAAAAATGAATATAAGAATTATTCGCAACTGTCAATGCTATTAAGAACCATTCTCAACTAATTGCGAAACGATGCCTGGGGTGGAAGGAGCATCAATTCGAGGGAGGCTTGGCTGGAATTCAGGCAATAAAAAACCCCGCTCGAAGCGGGGTTCTTAATCGAAGACGCAAGGATGCGTTCGCATCCGTGCGCTATTTCGATAACTCAGGCGCCCCAGCCCATCATGTCAAAGACAGTGCCTTCGATGTTCTCAAGGGTGAGGAAGAGGCCAACGCCAGCGCCAATCGCGCCTGCGATACGGGCTTCAACCGCTGCAGCCTCGGTCGCTTTGAAGAACTTCTCAACCGCCCAGCCGGCAGCAACGGCGATTGCATACTGCACGGCGCCAAGACCGATCAGGTAGCCGACCAGAACCGGGCCGCCAACGCCAGCTTCTTGAGCTGCGATAGAATCGCCGAATGCAGAACCGTGGAACAGGCCAAAGCCGGCAAAAACAATCATTGCCGGAACCAGTCTCAGCGCGCGGCCGGAAAGAATGATGCCGCCGACCACAAGCAGTGAAAGGCCGATTATGAGTTCTTTCGCCGGAAGGCCGGTGCCGAAGCTCATCATCAGGCAGCCAGCCAGCATGGCGGCAATGTAAGCCGCGGGCGCCTTGAGGCGGTGGCCGGTGTAAACCGCAGCAATGCCGACAAGTGCAATAAAGAACAGGTGGTCAAAGCCCAAAAGCGGGTGTCCGATGCCGGACAAGAGCCCATGGGTGAAAGTTTCCATCGGCATGCCGCCGAGTGGGTGGTGGGCAAGGGCCGGCGTGGCGAGCGACGCCAGGATGCCAGCTGACAAAAAGATCTTTTTCATAACGATTCCCCTCGTTGAAACTACTAATAAGGGGGCAAATTCTTAGAAAGGGCAGCTTTCCTGTTTCAAAGCCCCTCCGCGGAACACCCCGTTCCTGCCATAAATATGGCACTCAAACTAGGCTGTAGTTTCGAACTGGGGATTGATTAAGATATGACCGGTTTTGGTCATTTTTAGGAGAAATGACGAAAGCAATGTGGGGCATTGGTGAGGAATTTCGACGCGAAAATGGCCAAAACTGGTCATACCCGAAGGGCGGGACTAGTTTGCCCCGCTTTTGCGTCGAAAATGCTCGAAAGCAACCATACTACCTTGCGCTTTTCTCCTAAAATCGAGGCAAATTTGCCTCCGTCTTAACAAACCCCAGTTCGAAACTACAGCCTAACGGCAGGTCTCCTGGCTCACGGGTTATCACGCCTTTCCCAATGCCTTCCCAGAACCTTTCTAGTTCCAGTGGCGCAGAGTTGGGTGCGCTCGCCGCTGACAGTTGCGGGGGCAGCCACGGATTTGGTCCCTGATGGGTACACCTCACCGTGTTCCCTTTTAATCTCCTAGATGACGATCATCGGAGAACCGTTGCGCTAAAAATAGCTGAACAGAATTTTCCGTCAATAGAAAGGTGAGCCTGCGTCAAAGTAGAGCCAGCGCCGGCGCCAGGGGCTTGCTTCAGGCCGGATTTGCCCGCTTGACCGGGAGCGGGACTTCCCATAATATTCATTTGTATACTAATGAAATTTGCGAGCCATGCAGTTTGCGCGACCGAACAGACTGGAAGAAGCTCTCGCCCTTCTTGCAGACGGGGAATGGCGGATTCTGGCTGGCGGTACGGACTTTTATCCATCCCTGGGTGACAGTGCCCCAAATGGCAAAATTCTCGACATAACGGCGCTTGAAGATGCCCACCACATTGCTCTTGTTGATGGCTATTGGTCGATAGGTGCGCTGGCGACATGGACGGATATTATCCGGGCAGAATTGCCGGCAGCCTTTGACGCGTTGAAGCTTGCCGCCCGCGAAGTTGGCTCTGTTCAGATTCAAAACCGGGCAACGGTTGCGGGAAATCTCTGCAATGCTTCTCCAGCTGCAGATGGCGTGCCACCCCTGCTCACGCTCGACGCAGAAATTGAGATTGCGTCCAGTTCGGGCTTGAGGCGCGAACCGCTTGGCAAATTCATTCGCGGAAACCGCCGCACTGGCCTTGGCATTGGCGAAATGGTGGTGCGCATTCTGGTTCCGGAAAAGTCGGCTGCAGGTGCGTCGTCTTTCCTGAAACTTGGCGCGCGCAAATATTTGGTGATTTCAATCACCATGGTGGCCGCACGCATGGCCGTAAACGAGGCCGGCTATATCGAAGATGCTGCGGTGAGCGTCGGGGCCTGTTCAGCGGTGGCGAAACGCCTGCCGGATCTTGAAGCCGCACTAGTTGGAGAAAACCCGAACGCTGATTTGGACAAAACTGTCAGCGCGAAGCATCTTTCCGGCCTCAGCCCAATTGATGACGTGCGTGCACCGGCAAACTACCGGCTGGATGCATCGCTGGAGTTGGTGCGCCGAACCGTGAGGCAGGCGGCTGGGGGTGCCATATGAGCGTCATCCACATAACTCTCAATGGTGCTGCTACGGAACTTGATGCCGCTCCAGCAGAACGCCTGTCGGAACTTTTGCGGGGAAAGGCGGGGCTCACCGGCACCAAGGTTGGGTGCGATGCAGGTGATTGCGGGGCGTGCACGGTGCTGATAGACGGCGAGCCTGCTTGCGCCTGCCTGACGGCGGCCCACCAGGCTGACGAGTGTAGAGTCACCACAATTGAAGGCCTGGCGGAAAACGGTGCCCTGGCACGCTTGCAGGAATCGTTCTTGCATTATGGCGCTGCCCAATGCGGTATCTGCACGCCCGGAATGCTCTTGGCCGCCGCTGGCCTTCTGGCGAACAATCCCCATCCAAGACAAGACGAAGTTGAAGATGCCCTGGGCGGTGTTTTGTGCCGCTGCACCGGCTACAAAAAGATTGTTGATGCCGTCATGCACGCCACAGGTTTCAACGGCGAACCGGTGCTCCCGAACGGGACGGAAAATGTCGGCGCGCCCATCAGGCGGCTTGATGGTGTTCCCAAGGTTTCAGGCGATGAAATGTTCGGCGCAGATACCTTGCCCGAAAACGCCGTGCTGGTGCGTGTGGTGCGCAGCCCCCACCATCATGCCCGCTTCAAGATTGGAGATACGGAAAAATTCTTGCAGACCAATCCGGGCATCCTGGCCGTCTACACCGCAGCTGACATTCCCGGCAACAATCTATTCGGAGCCATTCCGGGTTTTGTCGACCAGCCGGTTTTCGCCGAGGAAATTGCCAGTTTCCGGGGGGAGGCCATCGCAGCGGTCGCCGGAGAACCGGACATTGTAAGGCACCTGGACTTAGCTGAGTTTCCGGTGGACTGGGAAAAGCTGGCCGAATCTTTGACACCTGATGTGGCACTTCAAGACGATGCATTGGCAGTGCAAGGCGGGCGCCCTCACAATGTTCTGGTAAGGGGGCTTGTCGAGCGCGGGGATGCTGAAGCTGCCCTTTCATCGGCGGCACATGTCGCAGAAGGCACCTTCTCAACTCCGTTCATCGAGCATGCCTACATCGAGCCGGAAGCTGGATACGCCATGCGCAATGGCGATCGGCTCGAAATTTTCGGCTGCACCCAGGCCCCGCAAATGGACCGCGAAACGGTTGCCGATATCATGGCGCTCAATCAGGCTGACGTGCGGGTGGTGCCGGCTGCTTGCGGTGGCGGCTTTGGTTCAAAGCTTGATGTTTCCTTCCAACCCTATGTGGCGCTTGCGGCCTGGCGGCTCAACCGGCCGGCGGCCATCTGCTACACGCGCTCAGAATCCATGCAGTCCACCACCAAGCGCCATCCATCGGAAATTTCAATCCGCATTGGTTGTGATGAAAAGGGACATATTTCCGGCGTTGAGTTCGACGGCGTGTTCAATACAGGCGCTTATTCGAGCTGGGGCCCTACAGTGGCCAACCGGGTTCCCGTTCACGCCTCCGGGCCCTACTTCACGCCGAACTATGCTTGCCGCAGCAAGGCGGTGCTTACAAACTGCCCGCCATCTGGTGCATTTCGCGGGTTCGGCGTGCCACAGTCGGCCATTGCACAGGAATGCACTTATGATGTTTTGGCGGATAAGGCCGGGTTGGACCGACTGGGTTTCCGGCTCATCAACGCTTTGCGCAATGGCCAGCCAACGGTAACAGGCCAGGTGTTTGAAACAGGTGTCGGCATCCACGAGTGCCTCACCGCTCTCAAACCTTCATGGGAACGCGCGCTTAAAGAGACACAAGAATTCAATAAAGCCACGAACGGGCAAGGTATCAGACGCGGCGTTGGTGTTGCCTCGTGCTGGTATGGATGCGGCAACACCTCCCTGCCAAACCCTTCCACCATCCGCATGGGATTAACCGCCCAGGGCGATGTCGTTCTCCATCAAGGCGCGGTGGATATCGGGCAGGGGGCCAACACGGTTATCTCTCAGATTGCAGCAGATGCCCTTGGGGTTCCCGTGCATGCGTTGAAAATCATCGGTGGCGATACGGACTTAACGCCTGATGCAGGTAAAACATCAGCGTCGCGGCAAACCTATGTCACAGGTTCTGCTGCAAAGCTTGCAGGTGAAGCTTTGCGCGCGCTCATCCTGCGCCAGGCCAATGTTTCTGAAACAGCGACTATCACCCTCACCCCTGGCAGGGTGGAGCTTTCTGATGGTGATGCGGGCATATCAATCGATGTCGCCGGACTTGAAGAAAACGAATTCGGCTATGTGCTGATGGCGGAGGAAGCCTATGACCCGCCCGTTGGCCCGCTCGATGAAAAGGGCCAGGGCATTCCTTATGCGGTTTATGGCTATGGCGCACAGATTGTGGAACTCAGCGTCGATACCGCACTTGGCACCGTCAAGCTTGAGAAGATTACCGCAGCTCATGATGTTGGCCGGGCGGTAAATCCGGTGCTGGTTGAAGGCCAGATTGAAGGCGGTATTGCTCAGGGTATCGGCCTTGCTCTGATGGAAGACTATGTGCCGGGGGTAACCGAGAACCTGCACGATTATCTCATCCCCACATTCGGTGATGTTCCGCCCATTGAGAGCATCATCATCGAAGTCACCGACAGCGAAGGGCCTTATGGCGCGAAAGGTCTCGGCGAGCATGTTTTAATCCCCACAGCGCCGGCAATTTTAAATGCAATCCGCCACGCAACCGGGGCTGAGGTGCGCGACTTGCCGGCAACCCCGGACAAAGTGCGCGCCAGCATTCTTGAGGTAGAGAGAAATGGCTGAAACCGCTGCAGCTTCCGAAAAGATCCGTTGCGATGCCTGCCCGGTCATGTGCTACATCGCCGACGGGCGCTCGGGCGCGTGTGACCGATACGCCAACGAGGGCGGCCAGCTTGTTCGCGTCGACCCGCTGACAATCATCGAGCGCCGGGCCGAAGAAGGCGGCGAAATCGTACCTTTCCTTGACGATGCGAAGGAATGGGACGGCGATATTGTCGCCTCGAAAGGTTCGTTTATTACTGCTGTGGGGGCGGGGACAACATATCCCGACTACAAGCCCGCCCCATTTATCGTTTCAAGCGAGGTTGACGGCGTCGATATGATTACCGTCGTGACCGAGGGTATATTCAGCTATTGCGGCGTGAAAGTGAAAATCGATACGGACAGGCACCTTGGCCCCGAACGCAACTTTGTGCGCGCTGACGGTGAGCCGGTTGGCCATGTGACGACTGGCGAATATGGCTCGCAAATGCTCTCCCTCGGTGGGGTTCACCACCTCACGGGAGGTGGCAAAAAGGAAGGCCGGGTGACTTGTGCCACCCTTCTTGCACTATGTAACCGTGAACCAGTTGACCTCACCATTGATGATGGTTCGGAAATCACAATCCAAGCCGGTATGGCGCCGATTATCAATGGCGTGAAAGAAGAGCGCATGCGCGTTGGCTGCGGCTCGGCAACGGTCGGCATGTTTGCCTCGCAATGGAAGGGGCTGGTTGATGAGGTGGTTGTCGTTGATGACCACATTACCGGAGTTATGTCTGAGCATCAGGCCGGCAAGGTTATCGGCTGGCCGGCAACCGGCATCAAGATCAAGGGCCGCCGGTCAACCCCTGGCCGCTATTTCCAGGTGGCAGAACCGGGCACCGGATGGGGCGGCACCAATCTCTCCGATCCGCTCGTCATTTTGGGCGACTATAACGCCAAGATAGCCAAGTCTGGCCAAAGCCTTTTGATGGTATCGACCACCGGTGAGCATTTTGCCTATTACGAATTGGATGAAGAGCTGAAACCGGTTGAAATGGAAATGCCTGAGCGGCTTCAGCCTTCCATTGAGCGAATTGAGGAAAATTGCGAACCGGCCTTGTGCTCGGTTCTGTTTATGGGCGGCGCTGGTGGTTCCTTAAGGGCAGGAGTAACGGAAAACCCGGTAAAGCTTACCCGCTCTGTAAAGCAGGCGCTCACCTATGTCACATGCGGCGGCGCGCCCGCCTATATCTGGCCGGGCGGCGGCATCACCGTTATGTCCGATATCACAGGAATGCCGGAAAATGCTTTCGGCTATGTTCCAACGCCAGCTCTTGTGGCGCCGATCGAATTCACCATGCGCACTGAGGATTATGAGTCGCTTGGCGGGCATATGAAGAGTGTCATCTCCCTGGAAGATGCGGTTGAAGGCATTGCCAGCTCACAAAACGATCACATTCTAAAGGGCAAGCGGCAGGTTTCCTGCAAACCAGATGCACCCTGGCCCACCGAAGCGCGCAACTATAACTGGCGCGCCAGGAAAAAAGGTGAGCGATGAGTAAGGCCGTACCATCGCAAGCCCAAGCCGCCTTGATTGGCGATGGCCGCCGGCTGCACCTTTCCCATGGGCCGATTGATTTGTTTATCGAGGCGGAAGGAAAAGTTTCATGCGTCCACCGGGCATATTCTCAAGCCGCAAAGCGTTTCGATGGCCTGCTGGAAGAGCTTGTGAGCGAGCTTGAGCATTTGCGCACACCGGTTTCCGGGCTTCATCACCAGCTTTCCTCACCTGTGGCACGGCGCATGGAGCGTGCGATTTCCGACTGTCATTACAAGTTTGTGACACCAATGGCAGCAGTGGCAGGTTCGGTTGCCGATGAAATACTCGCCCATATGAAAAAGGGCACCCATCTGACCCGCGCTTTTGTGAACAATGGCGGCGATATCGCGCTCCACCTGGCACATGGCGAGAAGTTCACAGCTGGTATTGTCGCCGATGTGTCCCGCCCGGAGATTTCGGCCAAGGCGGAAATTCATGGCGGTGGAGGAATCGGCGGGATTGCCACCAGCGGCTGGCGCGGGCGCTCGCATTCTCTTGGCATTGCAGATGCGGTGACGGTGCTGGCGGCAGACGCTGCATGCGCTGACGCTGCCGCCACGCTCATCGCCAATGCGGTGGATTTGCCGGAATCCGATAAAATTCACCGAACGCCGGCGTGCGAGCTCTCACCTGACAGCGATTTGGGTGAAAGACTTGTCACCACCGGCGTGGAGCGATTGAGCGAACCGGAGATTATTGGAGCCCTTGAACGGGGCAAGTCCTTTGCCGAAGGACTTTGCGGGCACGGGGTCATCGCCGGTGCTTTTCTTTCAGTGCAGGGTTCAATGGAAACGGCAAGGGCAGGGAAACTGCTTGAAGGCAGCATGCTGGCAATAGCTGCCAGATAGAACAACGGGAGGACGGCCAGAAATGACACTTTCCAACATCCGCAAGGTGGCGGTGATTGTTGAAGAAACCCTGACGGAGATGGGCCAGGAAATTTCCCCGCCGACACGCCGGGCGGCAGCGGTTGCGGTTATCGAAAACCCGTTCGCCGGTCGCTTTCAGGAAGATTTGGAAGACTTGAAGGCCATCGGTGAGGAATTGGGCGCAGTGCTGGGCCGGCGCTGTGTTGAGGCGCTGGGCATAAAGCCATCTGAGGCGGAAGGCTATGGCAAAGCGGCCCTTGTTGGCGAAAATGGCGAACTGGAACATGCTGCCGCCATATTGCATCCGCGCCTTGGCGCGCCGTTGCGCAAGGAAGTCGAGAAAGGCGCGGCCCTTGTTCCCTCTTCAAAGAAAGTGGGTGGCATGGGCCAGGCGCTGGACGTTCCTCTCGGCCACAAGGATGCAGCTTATGTGCGTTCACATTTTGATGGCATGGAGGTGCGGATTAACGATGCGCCCCGTGCAAATGAAATCATGGTTGCGGTGGCAGTTACCGATTCCGGCAGGCCTCTGCCAAGGGTGGGCGGCTTAACCGCAGATGAAGCAATAGGCGAAGATGGCCTGAGATAGGAGCAGAGAAATGAACTATCTGCGCAACGCATGGTACGTGGCAGGCTGGGGCAGCGAATTCACACACGAGTTACAGCGCGTCACCATTCTTGAGACCGACCTTGTGATGTACCGCACATCTGGTGGTGATGTCGTTGCCCTGCGCGACCGGTGCCCGCACAAGTTATTGCCACTCTCAATGGGCAATCTCATTGGTGACGATATCCAGTGCGGCTATCACGGTGTGACGTTTGATTGCTCAGGCGCATGTGTGCGCGTTCCGGGGCAAACGAATGTGCCTAAATCAGCCCGCGTGCAAAGCTTCCCGGTTCATCAAAAACACGACATCGTCTGGGTGTGGATGGGCGAGCCAGAAAAGGCCGATACGTCCAAGGTGTTTGATTTACCTTACTTCGATATGCCGGGCTGGGCAGCTCACCAGGGCGATGCGCTGCATCTCAAGGCGAACTATCTCAACGTGGCTGACAATCTTTGCGACCCGGCCCATGTGAGCTTTGTTCACCCAACAACATTGGGCAACCCGGAAAGCGAAGATGTTCCCATCGACAGCCGCCAGATGGAAGATGGCACGGTTGTTACCTGGCGCTGGGTAAGGGATGCCCCGCCAGTTGGTTTTTTCAAGCAATTTGGCGGGTTTACGGGCCATGTGGACCGCTGGCATTATTATTACCTATATACACCTAGTACGGCTGTTATCGATTTTGGCTCAGCCGATGTGGCCGACAAATTGGATGAGGATGGCCGCGACAAAGGCGTGAGGATTTTTGCATTACACTTTCTCACCCCGGTAAATGCTCACTATACGATCGACCGGTGGATGCATATTCGCAACCGGGTGGTTGATGATGAGACCGCGGGCGGCAAGATGGATGAGCTCTTCCGTGTCGCATTTGCCGAGGATAAAGAGATACTTGAAGCCATCGAATTGGAGGAGAAAAAGGCCAAAGATCACAGGCCTTTGCGCATTTCCATCGACA
>JBPCVY010000009.1:0-21908 GCA_051010055.1 Hyphomicrobiales bacterium
GCTTAAGGCGGGTCAAGCGATTGAAGACGGGTCCGTGACGCTTGGCGCGAACGTGCCGCGCGGCCACAAAATCGCAACGGCGGCGATTTCCGAAGGCGACGCGATTGTCAAATACGGCCAGATAATCGGTTTTGCTTCCTCCGGCATCGACGCGGGCGAGCATATTCACACCCATAACTGCGCCTTTAGCACCTTTGAGCGCGATTATGCGTTCGGCAAGGATGTCATTGCCGTAGATGCACCTGGCGAGCAGTTCACATTCGAAGGCTACCGGCGGGCAAATGGAAAGGCGGGAACCCGGAACTACATTGCGATTTGCTCTTCGGTGAATTGTTCCGCAACAGTATCGCGCTACATCGCCGACGCCTTCAACCGCACCCATGCGCTTGATGAGTTTGCCAATGTTGATGGCGTGGTCGCGTTTTCCCACGGCACCGGCTGCGGCATGGCAAGTGAGGGCGAAGGGTTCGAAAATCTTGAGCGGGTGTTATGGGGCATGGCCAGCCACGCCAATGTGGGCGCGGTTCTCATGGTCGGGCTTGGGTGCGAGGTTTTTCAGATACCGCGCATGACAGAGAAGTATGGGTTGACGGAAACTGAACGCTTCCACTCCATGACAATCCAAGGCTCCGGCGGCACTCAGAAGACCCTTGATGAAGGAATTGCCCGCATCAAGGAGATGCTGCCGTTTGTGAACTCTGTCGAGCGCGAAACCATTCCGGCGAGCGAGCTCACTGTGGCGCTGCAATGCGGCGGTTCTGATGCTTATTCCGGCATTACCGCCAATCCCGCCCTTGGTGTTGCAACCGATCTGCTCGTTGCTCAGGGGGGCACAGGTGTTCTTGCCGAAACGCCGGAGATTTATGGGGCAGAACATCTTCTCACCCGCCGCGCGGCCAGCCGCCAGGTTGGGGAGAAACTTGTTGAGCGCATAAAGTGGTGGGAGGAGTACACCGCGCGCCACGGCGGTTCGATGGACAATAATCCTTCCCCCGGCAACAAGGCGGGCGGGCTGACAACCATACTGGAAAAATCCCTCGGCGCTGCCGCAAAGGGCGGCTCAACACCTCTTCAGGGTGTATTCCGCTATGGCGAGCAGGTGGACTGCAAGGGATTTGTGTTCATGGACACACCCGGTTACGACCCGGCGTCCATCACGGGTCAGGTGGCCGGTGGCTCGAACCTTGTGTGCTTTACCACCGGGCGCGGCTCGGCCTATGGCTGCAAACCTGCCCCTTCCATAAAGCTTGCAACCAACACGCCCATGTATGACCGAATGGAAGATGATATGGACATTAACTGCGGCGACATTGCTGATGGTGACGTGAGCGTTGAGGACAAGGGACGCGAGATTCTGGACACCATGCTGCGGGTTGCTTCAGGTGAAAAGACCAAGTCTGAACGTCTCGGCCTTGGTGATAATGAATTTGTACCCTGGCAAATCGGCGCGGTTATGTAACTCAGTCCACCGTTATGGGCGGGGTATAGAACGGAGCTGCGGTGAGAATGGTGTTGTTCTGGGAAACGAGATAGCCCGCCTCAGCGCTAAGCTTGGTGTAGGCAAGCCATTCAGGGTCTGACCACATGTTTGCTCGTTTTTGCGCCCGGTCAGCAGCATCCTTATAGGCCCAGATGTGGACATATGAGTTCACATCGCCGGTTTCCGTCAGCCCATAGAGAATTGGCAGCCCAAGACAACGGGTTTGCGGCCCCCAGCCGTGCTTTTCATATAACTCCATATGCTGTTTGATGGTGCCGGGCCGGCAAACATAGGTGCGTTGGTCGAAAATCATCAGGTTCTCCTCAGGTTATTTCCGCGTAATTCTGTCTCCGGGTTTCAGCCCGATGCGTTGGACGGTGCCTGCATTGACTTCCAGAACGCCGATCACCTCCCCGCCTGAGTAAATATAGTCGAGAGAGTAGGGAACGGTGTTCGTCACGATGCTATGCACAACGCCATCGTTGTTCAGAAAAATCATGTCCAGGGAAAGGGGAGTGTCTTTCATCCACATGGTAATGTGGCGCGGCGAGTTATGCCAAAACAGCATGCCCCTGTCAGCCCCAAGCTCTGTGCGGTGCATCAGGCCTTTGCTTCTTTCGGCATCATCGTCGGCGACTTCCGCGATAAACTTGTGAACTCCCGTATTGGTGCTCACATGTAGTTCGATGGTGGGAAGTTGTTGTGCTGAGGCGCTGGCAAGGCTGAAAGCGAGCGCCACAAAGATGAAAGCTGCCCAAAGTTTTATGTAGTTTCTGAACCATAGTGCCATCGTCCAAATTTAGGATGGCGCGCATTTTTTATCCACCTGAAATTGGCCCAATAGTCTAAGGTGAGCGCTTGTGCGATCGGGTACCAGGCGAGTTACATGTCTCATCAGGCAGCGCCAGCGGGAAGTTCACAAAGTTCGGCCAGGACGGGCTATGTCCTGCTTTGCCTATTGACTTTGTTTTGGGGCCTCAACTGGCCCTTCATGAAGATTGCGTTCACCGAATTGCCGGTGTGGTGGTTCCGCATGTCGTGCGTTTGGGTTGGCGGCCTCGGCCTGTTGATCGCAGCGACGGTGAGCGGCAACTCAATCAAGGTTCCACAGAAAGAAATCGGCCCACTTATACTGTGCGCCATTTTCAACGTTGTCGGCTGGCACGTGTTCACCGGCTATGGGCTCAGCCTTATGCCTGCAGGGCGCGCATCCATTATAGCGTTCACCATGCCTGTGTGGGCGGCCTTGTGGAGCGTGTGGCTTCTCAGTGAAAAGATGATCGGGTCAAAGCTGGCCGGGTTGGCATGCGGGTTGGCCGGGCTCGCGGTGTTGATGGGCCCCGACGTTATGGTTTGGCAATCAGCTCCGGTTGGAGCGCTTTGCATGCTGGCTGCGGCCATGAGCTGGGGCTTTGGCACGGTTTTGTTCAAGCAGTTTGACTGGTCCATCCCGGTGGTCACGAATGTGGGCTGGCAACTGGTTATCGGTGCGGTGCCGATCACAATCGGCGCGCTCATTCTTGAGCCGTTTCCGGACCTTTCCAAGCTCAGCCAGACGGCCGTGTTTGCCGTGGCGTATGTCTACATGTTCCCGATGCTTTTTTGCCAATGGGCTTACTTCAAGATTGTCGGCATTTTTCCAGCAACCGTTGCCGCTATCAGCACGTTGATGATACCCGTTCTGGGGGTTTTTTCAAGCGCTGCGATGCTGGGTGAACCGGTAGGCTTTCAGGAATTTGCCGCAATGGTTCTCATATGCTTAGCTTTGGCATTCGTCCTTCTTATTCCAAACCTCAAGAACAAGTCCGTCTGAAAAACAAGGTCTCTCCATGGCGCTCATTCCCCCACTCGATAAACTTTCTTTGCCGGTTATCGGCGCTCCTTTATTCATTATTTCAAACCCAGATTTGGTCGTTGCCCAATGTACATCCGGCATTGTTGGCTCGTTCCCGGCACTCAATGCACGCCCGGCAGAAGAGCTGGACAAGTGGATGGTGCGGATCAAGGAAGGCCTTGATGCGCACAATCAGAAAAACCCTGACACCCCGGCAGCACCATTCGCCTGTAACCAGATTGTTCACCGCTCAAATGACCGGTTGATGCACGATCTTGAAGCTTGTGTGCGTCACGAAGTGCCAATCGTCATCACGTCATTGGGCGCACGCGAGGAAGTCAACGAGGCCATTCATTCATATGGCGGTATTGTGTTGCACGACATCATCAACGACCGCTTTGCCCACAAGGCCATTGAAAAGGGCGCAGACGGCTTGATTGCAGTTGCCGCCGGTGCAGGCGGTCATGCAGGCACAACATCACCGTTTGCGCTTGTTCAGGAAATTCGCGAATGGTTTGACGGGCCGGTTATTCTTTCTGGCTCCATTACCACCGGTGATGCGGTGCTTGCCACTCAGGCGATGGGGGCTGATTTGGCCTATATCGGTTCAGGGTTTATCCCTTCTTACGAGGCAAACGCGGTACCCGAATACAAGCAGATGATCGTCGACAGCGCGGCAGATGACATTATCTATTCCAGCCTGTTCACCGGCGTGCACGGCAACTATCTCAAAGGTTCCATCGCAAACGCCGGGCTTGATCCGGATAATTTACCCGAAGGCGATCCATCGAAAATGGACTTTGGGACAAGCCGCGATCAGGCGAAAGCCTGGAAGCATATCTGGGGCAGCGGCCAGGGTATTGGCGCGATAAAAAAAGTCGCACCGGCGGCCGACATCGTTTTGCGTCTGAAACGGGAGTATGATGAGGCGAAACGGATTTTGTGCTCAGGGAGTTAGCAGATGAACCAGGCGGTAATTGTATCGACGTCGCGCACCGGAATTGCCAAGGCATTCCGCGGATCCCTCAACCAGACCCATGGAGCCACCATGGGCGGCCATGTCATCGCCCATGCGGTTGAACGGTCAGGCGTTGACCCTGATGAGATTGAAGATGCGATCATCGGCTGCGGCTTTCCTGAAGGCGCAACCGGGTTCAATATTGCGCGCCAGTGTGTGGTGCGCGCCGGGCTGCCGGTAACTGTCGGCGGCACCACGGTCAACCGGTTCTGCAGCTCCGGCTTGCAAACCATTGCCATGGCCGCGCAAAACGTCATTGCCGGCGGGGTTGGCCCAACCGTTGCCGGGGGCATTGAATCAATCACCCTGGCGCAAGGGACGGTGAACACCACAAACCGGAAGGAGCCATGGATCAACGAGCACAAGCCTGCCATCTATATGGAGATGATCGATACCGCTGACGTGGTTGCCGGGCGCTATAACATCTCGCGCCAGGCGCAGGATGAATATGCTCTGCAAAGCCAGCAGCGCACGGCTGCAGCCCAAGAGGCCGGCAAATTTGACGATGAAATTGTTCCGTTTGAGACGGCGATGGCTGTCAAGGACAAGGAAACGGAAGAACTCTCACACGTTGAGGCGACGCTCAAGGGCGATGAATGCAACCGGCCCGGCACAACCCTGGAAGGGCTCGAGAGCCTTAAGCCGGTAATGGGAGAGGACAAGTTCATCACCGCCGGCAATGCATCGCAGCTTTCCGATGGTGCATCCGCCTGCGTCGTCATGAGCGCGAAGCGGGCCGAACAGCTTGGTCTGGAGCCGCTTGGCGCGTTCGCCGGGTTTGCCATTGCCGGGTGCGAGCCCGATGAAATGGGCATTGGCCCGGTATTCGCCGTTCCACGCCTTTTGGAGCGCGCCGGGTTGAAAATGGACGACATTGATTTGTGGGAACTGAACGAGGCCTTCGCGAGCCAGGTGCTCTATTGCCGGGATAAACTCGGCATTCCAAACGAGATACTCAACGTGAACGGCGGATCTATCTCCATCGGTCATCCATATGGAATGACAGGTGCGCGCATGACCGGCCACATTCTTATTGAAGGCAAACGCCGCGGCGCAAAGTATGGTGTGGTTACGATGTGCATCGGCGGCGGGCAGGGCGCGGCAGGCTTGTTTGAAATTTTCTAAAGGTTGGGCATGCTGAAATTGGTTGCACTTTCGATGCTGGCAGCGTCATCTGGCGCAGAACCACTATCGTGTGGCCCGCACATCATCGTGGCCATCAAGGAAAGCTCGCCCGATCTGGTTTCAATCCGCAATGCCAGCTCACCGGGTTGGATTCTGAAAGAGCTCTCGATAGATTTCGCGCCGTCCCAGGGCAGGGTGTTCGTGGACTACGGGCTGGATGGCGCCACCGAAACCCCGTTCTCTTCCAACAAAACCGGGCAGGTGCGTCTTGAAAAGCTCTCGGGCGCAGATGGCGGCAGCCAAAAACTTGGCATGGTGTTTTCCGGATTTGAAGCGCCCGAAACCTTTCATATGCTGATTGATTTTGACAATCATGACGGGGCGCACGAATTCGGCGGCGATTATATCGATCCGGTTGAACTGGACGGCGCGACCTTCACAGCAATCCTTAAACATGAACAGGGCAAGGATGTCACGGCGAAGGGCGCGATAGGTTCCGATGGTACAGGATCAATTGGCGGGGGCGGGTGCGTCTGAATTGCGCTCAACAACGGTTGCGTCGTCTGCCACCCTGTCAGATGGGTGCAAAATAACCCTGTCTCCTGCCGTGAGGCCGTCTACCACTTGGGCCGCGTCCGCGTTGCGGTGGCCCAGCTTCACAATGGTTTTTTGGGCAGTTGAATCAACATATTTGAACACCGCCCACTCGCGGCCAGAGCGGAACAAGGCACTGAGCGGCACCTGCAGTACATCATCTTCATCCCAAATTGAAATGCGCACGAATACGCGGAAATCATGGCCAAGGCGCGCCCACTTCTCCGGGGGATCGGTGATGTCGAGCACGGCGAAAACCCTTTGCTCTTCAATGCCCAGCGCGGAGACTTTCGTGAAACCTGCCGGATCAATGCGCCGGACCTTTGCATGCAGTGCGTCCTGGCCTCCCCAGCGTTCAATCATGGCAGGGGCGCCGGGCGAGATCTTTACCGCATCGGATGAGAGCAGCTCGACGATGATTTCCAGGTTTTGAGGATCGCCGATTTCCAGCAACGGCGCCCCGGACGCCACAACCTGTTCGCTTTCCGTGGTGATTTTCAGAACCTTTCCGTCTTCGGGCGCATATAGCTCAAAACAGCAATTTTCCTCGGAGACGGTCTTGCCGCCAGAATGAAGCGGGCCGATAAGCCGGGCGCGGGCACTTTCAAGTTCGCGTTCGCGCAGTTCAAGGTTTGCACGCGCCGTAGCAAGAGCGGCCTGCGAGGTTTCAACGTTCATTGTCGCCTCATCTTGTGCGCGCTCGGAAATTACACTTATCTTGCGCAACTCCAGGGCCCTGCGCAACTCGCTCTTGGAAAAGCGCAGCTGGGATTCCGCCTTGCGGATTTCGGCCTCAGAAAGGGTGACCGCTGCTTGGGCAGCTTCAACGGCAGCCTCAAGTTCGCGCCGCGATCTCACATCAAGGAAGGACGGGTCCACGGGCTGGATTTCGGCAACCAGGGTTTTGCCTTTCGTCACTTCATCGCCAACTTCACGGGGCGAGCGCAAAACCTTTCCAGCGATTGGCGCTGACACCTGAAACACATCGCGGATGCGGGTTTTGCCCTCCTCGTTCACGGTAACCAGCAGCTCACCCTTGCCGATGGCAACAGTGTCTACCGGCACCGGAGCCGGTCTCATGGCGGTGTAGAGGCCATAACCGATGGCCAGCACCACCAGGGCGCCAAGGGCCCGCTTTATCCATGTCGCCATTATCTATCAGTCCCTCGTTTTCAAGACGCTGACCAAGTCGAGATTATCAATTCGCCGGCGCACAATTGCAGCAGACACGGTGGCAGATACAAGAGCCAAAATTGCGGCCTGCGCATAGGTGCTGGGTGAAATGACAAAAGGAATGCGGTAAAGCTCGTTATCGAAACCGGAAACGATGGCCATGGCAAAGCCATAACCGATGACCCATCCCAGCGGAATGGCCGCCAGGGTGAGAATGGCAAGCTCCAGCAGCAACACCACTGAAACCTCTGTGCGGGTGAACCCCAATACCCTCATGCTGGCAAGCTCGCGTGCGCGTTCAGAAAGCTGAATACGGGCGCTGTTATAGACCACGCCAAACGCAATCAGCGCGCTCAAAAGGGAATAGATCACTGTGAATATGGAAATGTTCTTCTCCATGGTTTCACGGAACTTCCTCAGAGACGCCATGCGCAAGGCGAAGGATGCAGCGCTTGGCATGTTTTTGATTTCATCAAACAATGCGCGCTCCTCGGCTTCATCATAGCTGAGATTTACGCCTGATATGACCGGGCCTTCATCCATAAGCCTGTTTAGCGCCGGCAGGTTCATATAGGCGGCAAGCCCCACATAACTTTGGATGATGGCCGTCACGGGCTGGCGGGTTTTCTGTTTGCGGTCTTCGAGGACTTCAATACCGACCATATCGCCCAGCCGCAGGTCCAGAAGCTGGGCGAGCTTGTCGCTCAGAACCAGGCCGGTTTCCGGCAAGGCAAAGGGCTTGATATCCAGATCGACAATGCGGGTTAAATCAGCGCTTGGTGGAATACCAAGAATGCCGGTCTTTCGGTCTAGATGCCCGTTTGTAAAACGCACCGCTACTTCGCGGAACGGTTCAACCCGCATAACGCCTGGCAGTTTCTCCGTATCCTGGCTGGCCCGGGCGCTGCGCTTTTCGGTAAAGGCAAGGCGGGCATCTTCTCTGCTTGTCTGGAAGAATGTGGTGTCGATCATGAACTCGACTGAATCGAGGGAAAAAAGCGAGGCAATGAACAAGGCCACCGACATGGCAATACCCAATGTGGTGAGCCCAGCCCGGAAAGGCCAGCGTACCAGATGGCGTAGCACCATAACTGTCATTTGAGAGAACAGCTTCGCGATAGCGGCATATTCAAGCCATAAGCGGTCATAGCGTGTCGGCGCCGACGGCGACATGGCGACCGCAGGCGGCAAGGTCATCACGCCATAGACAGCGCGCATTGCCCCCAGCCCCGCAGCTCCGAGAGACACCGCAACCGCGGTGGCAAGCACATCAGGCGTGCGCAGAAAAATCAGGAACGGGAACTGGAAGAAATCCGCATACAGCACCGTCAGCCCATGGCCGAGCCACAAGCCAAGCGCAAGCCCGACGGCGAGGCCAACCAGCGCAATGACCAAAACCAGTTTGAGATAGTGCCCGCCGATGGCGAAGTTGCCATAGCCAAGAGCTTTCATCAGGCCGATCTGCTCACGCTCCAGCGCGATGAGCCTGGATAATGTGATGTTGATCAAAAACACAGACACAAGCAAAAAGATTGGCGGCAGAATGCGGCTCATGGCAGCGAGCTGGTTCAGTTCCGCATCCAAAAAAGCATGGGACTGTTGGTCCTTGCGGGCAAACGCGGTGAGCCCACCATAGCGGTCCAACAGATTATCGACCGCTTCCATCACCGGTTCAGGGCGTGCATTGCGGAGCAGCTTGATCGACACCGCATTGAACGCGCCGTCGAGATCGTAGGTTTCAGCCAGCGCTTTTTCTGACATCCACAAAATGGCGAAGCGACGGTCGTCAGGGATCATATCGCCAGGGCCAAGGGCGTAGATGAATTCCGGCGACAAGGCCATGCCAACAATGGTGAGCTCGCGTTTGCGCCCGTTCAGCAATGCGTGGAATGTGGAGCCAACTTCAAACCCGTGCGCCTCGGCAAACGCTTCGTTCACAGTTACTTCATTGATGCTGTAAGGCTCCGGTGTTCGCCCACGGCGCATGTAGAGCCGATTCAGGGCCGGCTGAACGTTATCGGGTAGGGAGACAACCCGACCTGTCGCCGGTTCAGCCATTCCTTCAACATCCAAAAGTGCACTGCTGACCAGCCGGGTATCAGCGGTGGCAACGCCCGGGATTTGAAGGATTTCCTGTTTCAGGGCGTTGGGAGCCCGTTCAGCATACGCAAACAAATCGGCGAACCGGTAACGCTCATAGTAGGCCGAGCGGGTTTCATCCAGTGAACGGTAAGCGCCGATGCCAAGAACAAGGGTTGCAACACCGGATGCCAGCACCATGGCAATGGCCAGCGCCTGTGCCCAGATGCGGCGCAGGTCTCTGATCATTTTGACATCGAGTTTATTCATTTCTCGATCACCATGTAACCTCTGCAGGCGCAAGGCGTTCTTCGTTTGTTTCAGTGCGCGCAATCATTCCGTCTGCGAAATAAACAACTCTATGGGCGATTTTTCGGATCTCCGCATTGTGCGTGATCACTGCTGTGGTGGTGCCGAGCTCGTCATTGATGGTGGTGAGGGCTTCAAGAACAGTGATCCCGGTTTTGCTGTCCAGCGCCCCGGTCGGTTCATCACACAATAAGACGCCCGGCCGCTTGGCAATTGCCCGCGCAATGGCAACCCGCTGCTGCTCACCGCCAGAAAGTTGGGCTGGAAAATGATGCATGCGCCCCCCCAGCCCGACAACCTCAAGGGCTTTGTCCGCGCTCATCGGGTCTTTCGAAATCTCTGTTACGAGCTCTACATTCTCCTTTGCCGTTAGGCTAGGAATGAGATTGTAGAACTGGCAAACGAAACCCACATTGTTGCGGCGGAATATGGTGAGCGCGCGCTCGTTCATCTCAACAAGGCTCTGCTCCTTGAACCAAACCTCGCCGTCGGTGGCATCGTCCAACCCGCCAAGAATGTTCAACAAAGTCGATTTGCCGCTGCCGGAAGGTCCCAGCAGTACGGTCAGCTCACCGGCATAAAGCAAAAGGTCAACCCCACGCAGGGCGTGCACTTCAAGATCGCCGTTGCGGTAAACCTTTGTGAGATTCCTGGTTTCGAAAACCTTGTCAGACATGTGCGTTGCAAACAGCAGGTTTGGCCACTGTTCAAACCTTTGCGCAAGTACACCGTCTGATCAAGCAGGCAAATTGGATCGTTTAGTATTCGTCGTTCCGCCTGAGCCACTCCATGGTGAATGCAAGGCTGTCTTCATCGCGGCCCTTGGGCGCGATATCGAGAAACTGATAGACAGGATTGAACGGATCAAGCCCGCGCGAGAAACACGAGTAGGTGTGGTAAATCTCACCTTGCGGCGTGCGGCAGAACACGCTGAAGCCGGGCATCTCCGGGCCGACCTGTTTTGTCTGATGGTAGTTGTAGGTGCACTCACCTGCCTCAAGTTCATCGGGCGTAAACGAGACATTGAAGTCGTGATTGAAATTGTTGCCGTGCGAGGAGACCCACGGCATGGCCCAGCCGAGGCGCTCTTTATAGGCAACCAGTTTGTCCAGCGGGGCGCGGGAGATGGCAGCAAAGGCGGCATCGCGCGCCTTTAGATGGGTTGCGACCCGATCGAAATTATCTGCCCAGAACGAGCAGGACTTGCACCCTTCATCCCAGTCCGGGTGAAACATGAAGTGCTGCACAATGAGTTGGGACGAGCCACCGAACAGATCGCTGAGAGATACAGGGCCATCCTCGCTATCGAAAGTGTAGTCTTTATCTACTTTCACCCAGGGCAGGGCGCGGCGCTTTTCAGCCAGTTTGTCGCGTTCTTTCTGAAATGCTTTTTCGTCTGCCAGAAGCGCTCTGCGGGCCTCCAGCCATTGTTCGCGTGAAACAGCTTTTGCGGACATGTTAAACCTCTCTTGTTCAAATCGCTTTTGTTCGATCATACCATTTTTACGGCTTGGCTTCTGGCGGGGGCATTTCCTCAAAGGCCGGAAGCTCCGGGTTCATGGCATCCCATGACGGCGCACGCTTGGTATAGACAATCACTCGCGGCTGGAAGACTTCCGGATCATCGAGGCTGGATGCCCGCACAAAAACAATACCTTCAAATCCGGAGTTCAGCGAATAGACCGGCGCGCCGCATTGGGGGCAGAAGCCGCGGCTCACCACGTTCTTCATATCTGTCTCTTTGTCAAAAAACTTTACCTCACCGGAGATGGTGAACGACTCGGCGGGGACAATCATGTGCGAGCAATGGCCCGAGCCCGATGACTTGCGGCAATCTTCGCAGTGGCAATGTCCGCCGCCGAGATTTTCTTTTCCCTCATAGTGCACCGCGCCACATAGACAACCACCAGAAAATGCTGTCATCTCCACCTCCCACTTCAATTGCGTTTTGCAAGTAATATTGATTTAAATTGCAAAATGCAAGTGAAATCGATATGAACAGATATGAGCAAAACTTCGAAGATGCGCCAAACCGGATGCCCCATAAGTTTTTCACTGGATATTTTTGGCGACCGCTGGACATTGCTGATCCTGCGGGATTTGCTGTTGTTCGGCAAAAAGCGTTATGGGGAATTTCTGGATTCAGATGAAAGAATCGCTTCCAATATCCTGTCCGACCGCTTGAAGCGGCTGGAAGCAAACGGAATTCTGCAGCGTGAAACTAACCCCGAAGATGGCCGGCAGGCTATCTACAAGGCAACCGGCAAGGGAAAGCGCCTTTTGCCGGTATTGCTAGAAATTGCCGCCTGGGGGGCAAGCCACGATGAAGGCACTTCCGCACCGGATGGATTTGTGGAAGCTTACTTTGCAAACCGTGAGGCGTTTCACAAAGACCATTCAAGCGAGATGGCGAAGCTGAAAAAATAAGCTGGCAGCAATTGGGGGCGGGAAGCAGTGGAACAAGGGCAATCGGCTGGAGAGTATGACTTCATTGTTGTCGGAGCAGGTTCTGCGGGCTGCGTGCTGGCAAACCGGCTCACCGCATCTGGCAAACATAGAGTGCTTTTACTGGAAGCTGGTGGGCGCGATACCAGCCCCTTCATACACGTACCGCTTGGCTATGCGCGCCTGTTCAACGACGAAAACCATAACTGGATGTATCAGACCGAGCCCGAAGCCGAGCTTGGCGGGCGGCGTATTTTCCAGCCGCGCGGCAAGGTTCTTGGCGGCTCAAGTTCAATCAACGGGCTGGTTTATATTCGCGGGCAGGCAGAGGATTTCGACCAGTGGCGCCAGCTTGGCAACCAGGGCTGGTCCTATGATGATGTGTTGCCTTACTTCCTGCGTGCAGAAGACCAGCAGCGCGGCGCGAGTGATTATCACGCAACCGGCGGGCCGCTCGCAGTGTCTGATCAAACTGAATCCCATCCCCTTTGCGATGCCTTTATTAGTGCAGGCGTCGAAACCGGGTTGCCGCGAAATGATGACTTCAACGGCGAAAGTCAGGAAGGTGTCGGGTATTTCCAGACCACATCGCGCAACGGCATCAGATGCAGCACTGCAACCGGTTATTTGAGACCTGCGAAATCGCGGCCCAACCTTCGCATCGAAACCAATGCCCATGCCGCACGCATTTTGCTCGACGGGGCAAAGGCGACGGGTGTTGAATTCTCTCAGAACGGTGAGGCCAAACAGGCCCAGGCAGGCCGCGAGGTCATTTTGTGTGGCGGGGCCTTTAACTCGCCGCAAATATTGGAACTGTCGGGCATCGGCAATCCGGAAATTCTGAAAGAGAACGGCATTCCGGTTTTGGTTGAAGCGCCCTTTGTGGGCGAGAACCTGCAGGATCATCTGCAAGTGCGCATGCTGTTCCGTTCCAAGCAGCCTGTGACTTGGAATGATGACTATCATAGCCTGTGGCGGCGAGTAGGCATGGGAGTGCGCTATGCCTTAACGCGCAAAGGCCCGTTGACGGTGAGTGCTGGCTATGCAGCAGCTTTCTTCAAAACCCGGGAAGAGCTGGCAACACCGGATATCGAAGTGCATTTCTTGTTGTTCACTACAGACAAGATGGGCGCGCCCTTGCACAAATTTTCGGGCTTTTCCTCATCTGTGTGCCAGTTGCGTCCGGAAAGCCTGGGAACCGTTCACATCAAAAGCGACGACCCATTTGAACCGCCTGCCATAAAGCCGAACTACTTCGCCGCTGAGGCCGACAGGCGGGCAAATGTGGATGGCCTCAAGAAACTGCGCGAAATCATGCACGCCGACGCGCTTAAACCCTTTATGGCGGAAGAACTGGAGCCAGGTCTTCATGTCACGTCAGATGAAGATCTTCTGGACTATTGCCGGCAAAAGGCAACCACCATTTATCATCCCTCAAGTACCTGCGCGATGGGCACTGGCCCTGAAGCGGTGGTAACCCCTGAGCTAAAGGTTATAGGCGTTGAGGGCCTTCGGGTTGTGGATGCCTCGGTTATGCCAAGGCTTGTTTCGGGCAATTGTAATGCCGCCATCGTGATGATGGGCGAGAAGGTCTCTGACATGATCCTCGCGGACTACTCTTGAACTTTTGTGCGCGGCGGTTCGATCTGCGCCATATCGCACAACACATCGACCATCGCGGAAAAGTCCTGGCCGCCATAACCGCGGGCTCTGGCGTTCGAGAAGGCTTCACGCGCTGCCGCGGCCACCGGAACCGGCACCCGCGAGGAATTGGCAGCACCAACAATGAGGGTCAAATCCTTGTGGGCCAAATCAATGGTGAAACCAGGTTCGGTATCGCCTGCCAGTACCTTGTTGGGCCAGTTCACCTTTAGCTGGCCATTGGTGGCGGTGGTGCCGTGAATAACGTCAAGGGTTGTTTCAAGATCAAGGCCGAAACGCTGCGACAGGGAAAGCGCTTCTGCATTGAGCTGGCACAAGATAATAGCAAGGTAATTGTTGACCAGCTTGGTGCGGGTGCCAGCGCCGCCTTCGCCGCAATAATAAATGGCGGTGCCCATGGCCTCCAGCAGCGGTTTGATTTCATCGAAATCGCTCCGCTCCCCGCCCACCATGAAAAGGCTCTCGCCGCGTTCTGCATGCCAGGCGAGCCGGCCAATGGGCGCATCGACGGCTCGAAAGCCGCGTTTATTAGCGGAGGCGTGCAATGTGTCGGTCATTTCCGGCTCAATGGTTGAAAGGTCAAGAACCAGCGTGCCGGGTTTTGCGTGATCAAAAATGCCATTCGGCCCCATTATAACGTCGTCCACCTCGCGGCCCGACGGCAGAACCGTACCAATGTACGAGCACTCACTTGCAAGCTCGGGAACAGAAGCAGCGGCCTCTGCGCCAAGGGCGGCCAGCTCTTCAACCGGTTCGGGTCGTACGTCGTAAACAACCAGCGAAAAGCCCTTCTTCACGCATTGGGCGGCCATGCCCTTGCCCATGGCTCCAAGGCCAATGAACCCAATTCTTTGTTTTCTCAAATCCATTGCCTGCTCCTGTCTGGTCAATCATCCGGATGGGGATAGTTGCAGAAAACCCCGCCAACGAATTCCACTGCCGGATCGAAAGGATCGCCCGGCCCGGTATTTGCTTCAACCTTCTCGCGATAATTTTCCGCGCTGTCCTTTGGCCTGTAGCCAAGGTGTGCCACTTTGTGGTTTGAGAAAAACGCTTCCTGGTTGTCGGAAATGCCGTACACCACGGTAAAACCAATGCGCTCTGCAAGCAGGCAACGCTCTACCAGGTGAACCAGATCGGCAAAGCTGAGCCATGTTGCCAGATGCCGCCGGTCGGCCGGTTCGGGAAATGACGAATTGATGCGCAGGCAGGCCGATTCAATGCCGAATTTGTGGAAGTACATTTTTGCCAGATCTTCGACAAAGCATTTGGACAATCCGTAAAGGGTATCCGGGCGGTGTTCGGTGTCTGTATCGGCGCCTTCTTCCCGGCGCACATAACCCACGGCGTGGATGGAGCTGGCGTAAACAATTCGCTTGTTACCGTGCCGGCGGGCGGCCTCGTAAACATTGTAGCCGCCCTTGATTGATGAGTTTAGGATTTCCTCCCACGGGCGCTCCACAGGTGCCGCCCCAAAATGGACAACGGCATCGCAGTCTTTGACCACCTCCATGACCGCATCGAAATCGCCGAGGTCGCAGGCGATGATTTCCTCATGCTCGTCAGCCTCACCAATTTCAACCCGGTCGGTAAGCCTGACGGTTTTTGCAAGCGGCGCGAGGCCTTCGCGCAAAACCGTGCCCAGATTGCCACCAGCCCCGGTAATCAACAGTCTTCGAAATCGCGCCATTGATGTTTCCTCTCCCTATACGCAGGCATTCATAAATTTCGCGCAGCAATTTCAAGCATGCGCACGCCATGATGCTTCAGCCAAGCGCAATCGCACAGGTCCTGATTGTAAGAAATTTTTCGAAGATTAGATGATAATCTCAGAGACGGATTCGCTGACATGATCTTCAAAAATGATCGTCAGCACGTCAGCGGCGAAGTTCAGCTCGACCTGGTTTGCATTGTTGACGTCATAGCCCGGCACATCGGCTTCATAGCCAAGGCCGTATGATGTCAGATCTACAACGCTGTGCCCGTCAACGAAATCAAGAACAGCTTCAGCTTCAAGGCTTACCGGGATTGATACAATGCCCGTTTCATCGCCATCAACCTGACTGCCCGCAATCTGTGAGCCGTCATCAATGACGCTCACCAATTCGACCGCAACCGTTTCTTCGAGGAACTCAATCTGTCCCTCAAATTTACAATCAACGTCGATCGAAACTTTCTGATCGAGTTCTTCCACCAGTTTCTTTCGCCCCGTCTTCAATTCGATCTCGAATCACCGCAAATTCGAATGGTCGCAGTAAATTTACCATTTTTTAACAAAAAATTAAAGTCATCCCTTTGTTGAGAATGGATTTTATCTGGAAAGTGCGTGCATATGCTGCCGTTGTGCAGAGTATTTGTGTGAAAATTCATGAGTGATTATTTCGCTGAAATAAGCTTGAATATAGTAGAAATGCCACAACTGGTGAGAAAAACCGGAAAAAACGGGGGGAAACATGACTGCAAACAATGCGCGAACCACCAACGGGCGGGGCCGGCTCTACGAGAGCATCAATGACACAATTGGCGATACACCTTGCATACGCGTCAACAATCTGGCGCCGGACAATGTCCGGCTCTACGTCAAAGCAGAGTTCTTCAACCCGATTGCGTCGGTTAAAGACCGGCTGGCGGTGAGCATTATTGAAGAAGCAGAGGCCAGCGGCGCCTTGAAGCCTGGTCAAACGGTTGTTGAGGCCACGAGCGGCAACACCGGTATTGGCCTTGCAATGGTGTGTGCGGCAAAGGGCTATCCGCTGGTTGTCACCATGGCCGACAGCTTTTCTGTTGAACGGCGCAAGCTGATGCGTTTTCTCGGCGCCAAGGTGGTGCTGACGCCGCGTGAGCAAAAGGGCTATGGCATGTACAAAAAGGCGGTGGAACTGGCTGAGGCAAATGGCTGGTTCCTTGCGCGCCAGTTTGAAACCGATGCCAACGCGAAAATTCATGAGAATACAACGGGCCGGGAAATCATTGCAGATTTTGCCGGCGACAGGCTGGATTATTTCGTAACCGGATATGGCACTGGCGGCACGGTGTCTGGTGTTGGCCGCGTGCTGCGCAAGGAGCGCCCGGAAACAAAAATCATTTTGTCGGAACCGGCGAACGCGCAAATTGTCGGCAGCGGCCATGTTCAGGCGCGCGGCGAAGATGGCTCACCGGCAGAAAGCCATCCGGCCTTTGAACCCCATCCCATCCAAGGGTGGACGCCTGACTTCATTCCGCTGGTGCTGCAGGAAGCGATCGATAACAAATATTTTGATGACCTCGTCCCCGTGCCAGGCCCTGTGGGCATGGAATGGTCGCAGAAACTTGCCCGGCACGAAGGAATATTCACCGGTGTGTCGGGTGGTTCGACATTCGCTATTGCGATGGACATTGCCAAAAAAGCCGATGATGGAACGGTAATCTTGTGCATGCTTCCAGACACAGGCGAGCGCTATCTATCCGCGCCTTTGTTTGAGGAAATTGAGGAAGTCATGACCGGCGAAGAGATTGCACTGATGGAATCCACCCCGGGTTATCACTTCAATCCATAAAAGTTAGGTATTCGGGTGGGTGAAGGCGGCCTCCATTTCCCGGCGTGCCTTCACCGCCGCGTCCGCCTTATCAATTGCCACATCTGCCCAGGTGAGTTGCTCGCCGGCCTTTACCTGGCGGGAGACTTTCACACCGGTGGCCAGGCCAAGGGGCAGGGCGCCCATGGTAACGGAGGCAGCGGCCGGCATCTGCTTGCCCCACACCATGAAACCGCCTTCCCCATCAAGAATCTCACCCGGTGATAAATCGCGCTTTGCTGTCGCCACCACATCGGCGTTGAAGCATTTAGGCGCCCCCGTTGGCTCGTTCCGGCAGGCTGCGCTGGCAACAGAAATGCCAAGCTCCAGGCCAATCATATGGGTTGGCCTGTAAAGTGCTGCATAGCGCCCGCTTTCATCAGGAAGCATGTGATACTGCCTGAAACATTCGCGGGCATAATCTGTTTCGCCCTCAATAACCACATAGGTTCCCATGGCCAGATGGTGAGGAACGTCCGTGCCGTCTCTATAGAGGGAGGAGACAACTTCCGTCGTACCGGAAAAATCCACCTGGCCACCTGCGTCCTTGGGCTTGCAAATGTCAGCCAGCTCGAATTGCGTTGCAGGTGGAAATGCCAGGCCACCCGGTTGCGGAACCAGCCCGGTGGCGTTGCAAACGGCGGTCATTTCAATGCCTGACTTGGACCCATCAAGGAACGAGTTGAACATTTTCGGGTTGATGTCGAAATTCTCATCCACATCGAGATAGACTTTCAGAACATCCCAAACCGAATCAGGGGTGAGCTGGTGGTAAGCGGGCAGATAACGGGTGCCCTTGCCTGCACAAACAACCTTGAAACCGCACGCTCGTGCCCAGTCGACATGTTCGCAAATGAGCGCCGGCTGATCACCCCAGGCCAGGGAATAGACTAGCCCGGCCTGTGCAGCTTTTCGCGCCAGAAGCGGGCCAGCCACCACATCGGCCTCCACATTCACCATTACCACGTGCTTGCCATTTTCAATTGCGGCAAGGCAATGCGCGATGCCGGCGTAGGGGTTGCCCGTGGCATCAATGACAACCTCAACGGCCGGATGGGCGAGAAGCGCCTGTGCATCATCACCAATGTGGGTTGTGCCGGTTGATGCTGCATCATCAAGGTTAGCAGCTGAGAATTGTGCCTTGGGCCAGCCTGCGAGCGTTGCGGAACTTCTCGCGCCCCCAATGTTCAAGTCAGCAATTCCAATGACATGCATGCCATCGGTGAGCCGGGCCTGGGCCAGAAACATGGTGCCGAATTTGCCTGCGCCAATAAGCGCAACACCTACCGGATTTCCTTCTTCTGCCCGTTGTGCAAGTAACTGATGAAGATTCATGTGCCACCTGGTATTTTTTGTTGTTGCGCAGCTAAGACGCCCGTTGCCGAAGCGCTGATTAGACATGATCGCAAGGCGCCCGGCAATTGCCGTTTCGCAGCTTGCTGTGGTTCACCAAGGCGGCGAATTACTATAGAATCACCACATCTTATGTGTGGCCGGACGGCCTGAGGAGCAGGATTTGGCGAGAACAATCGCAGTTGATCACGACATCAAGCGTGAGCACATATTGCAGGCCGCAGCGAAGGTCTTTGCCAGGTCAGGATTTCATGGCGCATCCATGAGCCAGGTCGCAGAAGCGTGTGGTTTGTCCAAGCCGGCAATCTATCACTACTATGATGGCAAGGAAGCGCTGCTGTTTGATATGCTTGACGGGCATTTGCAGAAGTTGCGCGACCGCATTGTTGCGGTCACAAGCAATGGCATGGCGCCTGATGCCCATTTGCGGGCGGTGATTGTTGAAGTTCTGCTTGCCTATCGCGGCGCTGATAATGCCCACAGGGTGCAGACAGTTGATGCGCGCGTTCTGCCGGATGAACAACAGGCGGTCTTGCGCAGCTACCAAGTAGAGATGATTGAGCACATCTCGACTATTTTAAGGGAAGTAGCGCCGGAAGTTTTTGACGGCGACAGACGCAAACTTCGCGCCACGACCATGAGCATTTTCGGGATGCTGAACTGGTTCTACATGTGGAATGACGATGACAGCGAAGAGGCGCGAATTAGCTACGCCAATTTAGTGGCTGATTTAACGTTGAACGGAGTGCAAGGTCTTTAGACTTGCTAGCCGGCCTTCAGTCCCAACTCTTTCATCAGCGCGCCGGCATCTTTTTCCCAGTCGGCAAGCAGATCCTCATTCGACCTGTGCCGTATGCCAATCGCTTTAAGGCTTGAGAATTTCTCAGAACCAATGGTGCCGAAGCTTGCTGCAATGCGCGGCCACCAATAGCTCACCGATGCCTGCACGACCGCTTTGTTGGATTTGTCCTCCAGCAGCTCACGCAAACCTTCTTCACCGAGCTCTGCATGGCGTATTTCGCGTGGCAGAATTGCCCGGAAGGCTTCGGCCAACGGCTGATAGGATGCATGCGAAAACTCTTCCAGCTGGGTGCGCACGGCCCGGCCCATGAGGACGTTCATCACAACCGCATCAATCCATCCCTCGATTGGGTAGTGAAAAACCGAAAGGCGCATATCGCTGCCCTGGCGGCTTGCGCCAATATCTGCATTGCGCTCAAGGCGTGACGTCCAAGGGTGATGTTTTGCATATTGTTCGGTATTGGCGCCGAATTCGCCCATGATCTTCAAAACACGTTCGGCATGGTCGAATTTTTCAAGAACAATGCGCGCGGCAGCAATGCGCTCTGTAATACCTGGCGCCGTGGTGATGATATCGGCGAACCCTGAAGCACCGGCCATTTCGCTGTCAACAAACGTTGCCATGAGGCGCATGAGTTCGGCGCGGTAGCGGGGCGGCGCATTTCCAGGTGAGGTGAGCACGCCGCCTTGTTCGAGATAGTCCTCAATGGTCATCTCATCTGACATCGCCAGCTCCTAGAGCGCATCTGGTTTAAATGAAATCGTTTGACCGGCGCAATTTTGTTTTTCAGCTAGGCGAATTGCGCGCCGTGGTGCCGCCCACCACCAGCGCAATTCAACGAAGCTGAGGGGCAAAATTGCCCGGCCAATTCTTTTGCGATATTTCAATTTTCTGCCTCCGTTCCTGGTGCCCACTAACGGCCCATCTGCTGCGTTGTCGGGCTCGCCCGATGCACCACATCGCGCTGCTCCCGCCGCCTAGCATATGAACCGTTTATGGCCATCAAACTGTTTCCATTTAGACCAGATGCGCTCTATTGATCGTAATCCACTTCCACCGTGTCCGTCATCGGGTAAGACTGGCAGGTCAGCACATAACCACGCGCAACCTCATAGTCTTCAAGCGCATGATTGGCGACCATCTCCACTTCGCCATCGAGCACCTTCGCCCGGCACGTGGAACACACACCGGCCTTGCAGGCATAAGGAGCCTCAAGACTGTTTTCCAGGGCAGCATCAAGAACGGACTGGCCGTCCTTTGGCATGGAGAACTTCCGCGATGCACCGTCAAGGCTGACGGTCAGCTCGCAATTTTCAGCCTTTGATGTTGCGGATTTCGATTTCGCCTTGCGCTTGAGCCTACCGGGCTGTGAGCTCGCGAACAGTTCGAATTTTATCTGCGCATCGGTAAGCCCGTGGTCTTTGAGCGCTTTGGCAATTCCAAGCATCATCGGTTCAGGCCCGCATATGAAGGCGGTATCTACCGAACCGGTATCAATCCAATGCTTAAAAAGCTCGCCGCACTTTTTCTCATCCACCCAGCCGGTAAAGAGATCGATCTCCTGGGTGTCCGCTTCCAGAACATGAACGATACTCAGCCGCTCCAGGTAGCTGTTCTTGAGGTTTTCAAGCTCTTCGCGGAACATTACCGTGTTCACCGCCTGGTTTGCATAAACAAGGGTGAAGCGGGATTTCGGCTCGCGGGAGAGCACCGTTTTCAAGATTGACAGAACAGGCGTGATGCCCGAGCCGCCGGCGAAGCCCAGATAAAACTTTTCACTGTCCGGTTCGATGGGCGTGTGGAAGTTGCCTATGGGCGCCATAGCCTGAAGGGCTTGGCCGACTTTCAGATCTTCGTTGGCCCAGGTGGAAAACGCCCCGCCATCCACCCGCTTGATGCCGACCTGCAACACGCCGTCATCCTTGCCTGCGCAGATAGAGTAGGAGCGGCGCAACTCCTCGCCATCAAAGTCGTGGCGGAACGTCAGATACTGGCCCTGGATGAAATCGAATTCTGCTTCATCGCCGGCCTCAGGCTGCAATGTCACCACCACCGCATCACGAATGGTCTTGCGCACACCGGTTACTGTCAGATTGTGAAAACGGGACAATTGCTACTCCCCTTGGCAATCATCTAAATGCATTTGAAATAATCGAAGGATTCAAGGCAGCTTTTGCAGCGCCAGTGAGCTTTGCACGGCGTTGAACCGAACTGGCTGACAAGCTCCAATTCCTCCGCCTTGCAAAGCGGGCAGCGGGCCGGGCCGCCGGCAGGGCGTGGCGGGGCAATGCCGAACTTTTCCAGCTCATCGATGCCTTTTTTCGTGAGCCAGTCAGTTGTCCATGCAGGAGAAAGCTGGCGCTTGATTTCAAGCTTTTCGATGCCCTTTTCCCGCAGCGCCGTTTCAATATCGAGATTGATGATCGTTGTTGCCGGGCAGCCGGTATAGGTTGGGGTGACTGTCACCACCAGCGTGTCAT
>JBPCVY010000010.1:0-3912 GCA_051010055.1 Hyphomicrobiales bacterium
TGGCAGGCCCGAAAACAGCCCGCGCAAGAGTTTGCTCAAAGTGAACAATGTGTATGGTTTGCGCCGGGCGGTTCAAACAGGTATAGGAATTGCCTCAATTCCTGATTATATTGTCGGGCGCGAAACAAACCTGGTCATGGTGCCTTTGGATGTGGAGCCGCCTTCGTTCGATACCTATCTGGTTTTTGCCGAAGAACTTAGGGATTCCAAGCGTGTTTCGGTGTTCCGGGAGTTCGTTATCGCGAAGGCCCGCAAGTGGTCTTACTGACAAATTATTCGAGCCATGCATTTTTTGCATAGCAGCTATGTCCTGCACCTCCTTGCTGATCGGCAATGGGCAACGCAGAATGTTAACTTGTAAACGAAACCCAGCGGCGTTACTCCCTCCCCTATATACGTACACTGCTGGGCGCTGGTCAGTTCCCCTCACTCCTGGCCAGCCAGATGCCTCTCTTTCAGGGGTGTCTAACCCCAGCCGGGCTCATTGCGAGCCCGGCTTATTGGTTTTGATCAAGGGCTCATCGTTGGGGGTGAAATGGTATCCAGCCTATGGCAATGGAAAATGCTGACATAAACCCCAGCCAACGCGCCGCCACCGTAACCCCAATGCGTGATGAAGCACCTGTCGATAAGGCTGATATCCTGCTTTATGCCGGTGTCGTCGCTTCGTGGAGTTTGAGCTGGTACGCCATCATAATGCAATTGGGTGTGGTGGCACCCGAGGTTTCGCTTGTCTGGCGATTTGCGCTGGCAGCTGCCGTCATGATTGCACTGGGGTTGTTCCGGCGAGAAACTTTGCGGTTCAGCGCAAAAGAGCATGCCATGTTTGCAGCCACCGGGCTGTTCATGTTCTCCACGAACTTTTTGTTTTTCTACTATGCTGGCCAGTATCTTGTATCTGGCCTGCTGTCGGTGGTTTTCTCGCTTGCCTCGATTTTTAACATCGCTCTGGCTGCAATTTTCCTGGGCCAGCGCCCCGGAATTCGCACTCTTTCCGGCGCGGCAATGGGGGTTACGGGCATTGGCCTGATGTTCTGGCCGGAAATCAGCACAACATCGCTTACAGGGAGTGCGGCGCTGGGCCTGATGCTTTGCATTTGCGGAACATTGTGCTTTTGCACAGGCAACATGATTTCCGCCACTATGCAGCGGCGCAAAATCCCGGTTATGCCAGCAACCGCCTGGGGCATGGTCTACGGCACTTTTGTTGCCGCCTTTTATGCCTTTGTGGCAGGTAAGCCCTTCATCATCGAATGGACACCTGAATATATCGGTTCGCTGATTTTCCTGGCGGTGGTGTCGTCGGTTCTTGCCTTCACCTGTTATTTAACCCTTTTGGGGCGCATCGGTTCAGGCCGGGCGGCCTATGCGACGGTCATGTTCCCAGTTCTGGCACTAATTTTGTCGACATTTCTGGAAGGCTATAGCTGGAGCGCGCTCGCAACCCTTGGCCTGGCGTTGGCCCTTGCCGGCAACGCCATCGTGCTGACCCGCAGCCGCAAGAAGGCTCAGGCTATCGGAAAAGCTTCTCAGGGGGCAGGCTAGATCCTTTATAGAGAGCCGCCACCTGCTCACCATACCCATTGTAAAGCAATGTAGGCACCCGCTTCCCGGTTCCCAAAACCCGCTCTGTTGCCTGGCTCCAGCGTGGGTGTGGCACTTCCGGGTTCACGTTGGCCCAGAAACCATATTCCTGCGGTTGCAACTGTTCCCAGAAGCTCACGGGTTGTTCATTGGTGAAAGTAAACCGCACAATGGATTTGATGGATTTGAAGCCATACTTCCACGGCAACGCCAGGCGCAACGGTGCGCCCATTTGCTTTGCCACCGGCTTGCCGTAAGCGCCGGTCACAAGAAAGGCGAGGTCGTTGCGCGCCTCTGCCACCGTCATCCCTTCCACATAAGGCCATGGCAGCGCCTGCTGCCAGGGAAACGTCGGGGGCTTCTGGCCAGGCGCAACCTCCGGATTTTTGAAGGTTTCCATACGGATGAACTTCGCCGAAGATTTCGGCTGGGCCAGATCAACAAGCTTGGAAAATGCAAAACCGGACCAGGGAATGGTCATCGACCAGGCCTCAACGCAACGGTGGCGGTAAAGCCGCTCTTCAATACCCACCTTGCGGATAAGTTCATCGATGCCGATTGTGAATTCCTTTTCCACTTCGCCGTCAATCCGCACTTCCCAAGGGCGGATCGGCAACGCCTGCGCAGCTTCAGAGATTCGCTTGGAAGATCCGAACTCATAGAAATTATTGTAAGTGAGGTTGAGATTTTCCTCCGTCACCGGCCTGTCGATCTTGTAGGCTTCGTTGTGCTGTGCGGGATAAAGATCCGCAGTTGGATCGTCACTGGCAGCCGCGCGCGCGGGCATCACTCCTAATCCCCCCAAGGCGATGGTTCCAGCCCCAAGACCCAGCGCTGCAACAAATTGGCGCCGGTTCCAGAAAATGTCTTCAGGGGTTGCTTGATGTTCAGGTAATTCCCAGCCATGGATGGTTTTAATAAGCATGCTTTCCAGCTTTCGGTAAACCAATGTTGGCCGAAAGGTAAGGTTTTCGCATGTTCACTACCAGTCACGCTTACGCGAGTACGCCTTTTTGAGTCATTCAAAATCGACATGCGTTATCGCACATTCTCAGGGAATTCGCGGCCTCGTTCAGACCTAAATGATGCGGTGCAAAACGCTCATCTCCCATACCAATCACAAAAACTGAAAAACAACCCCGTGCACAGTAGACGCGAACCGCGTCTAGTCGAATTGCAACATTCGGAAAAAATATCGTGCATCGGGCCAGTCGAAACTTGCTGATGTATGCGGCTACCGGTTCAATTTGTTCGACATTTAAGTGTTTTCAGCGCAATGGTTTTCCTATTGAATGCCTGAACAAGTGAGGCTAAAAGGCGGCCCGAAATCTCGAACGAGGTCTGGTATGACCAAAATCGACGCGGTTAAAGCCTATCGGACTAAACTTGAAGCAGATTTGCGGGTGCGGAAACACCTGGCGGATGTTGCACGTGACGCGTTTGCCAACGGCGATCAGGAACAAGGCAAACGTGCGTCAGAGTGGGCGATTAATCTCGTGCGAATTTTGCATGAGCGACACAATGGCCAAGTGCCGATGCTGACAATGGATGAATTGATGGGTTCAACGGAACCGTCAAAAAGATAGGTGAGAGACTTATTTTTTGGCCGCGCGCTCCATGAGATCTTCGAATATTGAAAACTCGCTGCCACAAGAACGATTTAGCCTGATTTTTTCGATTTCCCCGTCAACAGAGCCCGTTGACTGAGACCTGAATTCAACAAAAACCACATTGTGTTTGGTGATGCCGCGCATTTTCTTTCTTTTTTTTGTACGTGTTTCTATGGCAGCTAATGCGTGACGTGTGACAGGACAATGTTCCAGAAATTAAACATCAGCAATATTTCCAAAATTTAATTTGTTTTGCGCCACCTGCTATATGTCAGCCCGTGCGTGCGCCATGGGCCAATCCTCTGAATGATTTTGTGTCTTCATCCTCAGCGTTTGCAATGCCTGCGCGTTGCATGGCCAGGGGCGCAGCGCCCATCTTCACAAACATTGGGCGTTTTTCTCGCTTGTGTGATGTGCACGGTTTTATTCGCATCAAGCCTCGAAACTCTCGCTAATTAGCATCTAGATAGAATGATCCCCTGTTCCATACGCTACGTCGAAAAAGAAGAAGGAGTATTGGTGCAATGCAAGTAAGAACTATCATTTTTTCATTTGCTTGCTTCGCGGCTGCTGAAGCTTCCAATGCGAGCGCGCTAGAAGAAAGCGCGCACGATTTTACATTTATCTCAGCAGATGGCGGACAACTGCCCTTGTCTTCATTTGCAGAAACAAACTCTGTTGATCGTCAATACTGCATCTCAAAGTAGCTTTACCAAAC
>JBPCVY010000011.1:0-17598 GCA_051010055.1 Hyphomicrobiales bacterium
CTTCCTGGCGAGGGTCCGGGTGACGGTGGTAGCGGCCCGGTAACTTAATGCCGTTCGTTCCCAACAGCCTGGCGATAAACGGCACCTTGATGCGGTTGGTAAAATCGACTTTGAGGCCGGTTTTCCAGGGCTGGGTGCGGCGCTTGGTGTTATGGATGAGCTTGGTGTCGGCCTCCAGCCGGTCAAAATCATTCCAGACGGTTTCCAGCTCGCCGATACTTTCGCGTGGTTCATCTGCCAGAATTATCATGTTCTCATAGTCGCGTTTTTGGTCGAACAGTTCATCGAACATTGTGCCCACGCGCCAATGTTTCAGTTTCGCGCAATCAAGCAGCATCACAGAGGTGGCGATATAGTCATCACGCCCGTTATGGCCGGGCCTGGGGCGCGCGAAAATCGCCTTGCCCTGCATGTCCCGTTCAAAAAGATCGGCTACATCGCCAAAGGCAAAAACATCCGGATCAACCACAATGGCGCGGCCCTGATAGCCCATCAGTTCCGGCGGCATAAAGCGCAAGGGTGTGAAGGATTGAAGGTCATCATTCTTCCACACCCGGGCTGTTCCGGCGCGCAGGAACTTGCGCCCTTCATAGTCTTTCAAAAACGGATGGTCTTCGGTTGCGATGATTTTGACATCGAAACTCTCAGGGGTTGCCGAATTGCGCTTCATGGAATGAGCTGAAGCGATTGCGCCGACCATCTGTTTGGCGTTGGTGTGAATGAACACCGTATTCTTTTGCATGAAATCCTTGCGTCCCAGCGCGCGGTGGATGGATTGCAGTTTGTGTTCTTAAACGAAAACTCCGGCACCTTATTACTGCAAGTGCGGGGGGAAACCAAGCATCCAAGAGGACGCAGGTTTGTAATTTTGCAATGTTATTTCGGCCTTGAAAGCAGGTGGGAGTTGGCACTACAGTCAAATGGTTATTACAAAAATAAACAAAGCCCCATGGGGAGGGAAGAATGAAATTTACATTGAAAACTGCGAGTTTTGCTCTTTCTGTTGCTGTAGGCGCCCTATTTGCCGGACAGGCAAGTGCAGCAGAGCAGAAATTCGTGTCAATCGGAACCGGTGGCGTAACCGGCGTTTACTACCCCACCGGCGGCGCCATTTGCCGGCTGGTAAACAAGTCGCGCAAAGAACATGGCATCCGCTGTTCAGTGGAATCCACAGGCGGCTCAATATACAATATCAACACCATTCGCGGTGGTGAGCTTGAGTTTGGCGTTGCCCAGTCAGACTGGCAGTACCATGCATACAACGGCACCTCGAAGTTCAAGGACAAGGGTGCGTTTAAGGAATTGCGTGCTGTGTTCTCGGTTCATCCTGAGCCTGTGACCATCTTGTCGCGCAAAGATGCCGCCATCAAGAATGTCACCGATCTCAAGGGCAAGCGCGTAAATATAGGCAACCCTGGTTCGGGCACGCGCGGCACCTGGGAAGTGATGGAAGCAGCTCTTGGCTGGAAACGTGACGATTTGAAACTTGCAGCTGAGCTGAAATCTGCCGAAACCGGCCAGGCCTTGTGCGACAACAAAATCGATGCCTATTTCTGGCTCGTCGGACATCCTTCTGCACTGACGGAAGAATCGGTTTCATCGTGCGATGCGCAACTGGTCAACGCAACGGGCCCGGAAATCGACAAGCTGGTCGGTGACAGGCCTTACTACCGCACTGCAATCATCCCTGCTGGCATGTACAACAACAAAGACGATGTCACCACATTCGGTGTGGGCGCTACATTCGTCACATCAACCGCCGTTTCTGATGATGTTGTCTATGTGATAGCCAAAGCTGTGATGGAGAATCTGGATCAGTTCAAGAAGCTGCATCCTGCATTTGGCAATCTTAAAGCGGAAGAAATGGTGAAAGACGGCCTGTCCGCGCCGCTCCATCCTGGTGCTGAAAAAGCGTACAAGGAACTGGGCCTTTTGAAGTAAGGCTCCTGACATTGCTTGGGGCCGCAGCTTCGGTTGCGGCCCCGAGTGTTACACGTACGCGCAATTTTTAGTTTTAATTGGCCGTGAGGGGACTTACACGGGCCACGTTTATTCACTTTCACGAAGGGGGCAGGCCAGTGAGCAGTGAACCCAATCAAACGGCACCGGAACTTGATGCCGAGGCCATTGTAGCAGATTCTGAATCAGGAGCGCGCGAGCCACACGGATGGATGGGTAAGCTCATTCCCGCCATTGCGCTCGTCTGGTCGTTTTTTCAGCTTTATGCA
This sequence comes from Hyphomicrobiales bacterium, assembly GCA_051010055.1. Classification (GTDB taxonomy): domain Bacteria; phylum Pseudomonadota; class Alphaproteobacteria; order Rhizobiales; family CAJQND01; genus CAJQND01. The sequence continues at coordinate 2,229 of JBPCVY010000011.1, forward strand.
GCGTCAGATTTACCGTTCATTCTGCAAGAGTTTGTTGCCCCGACCTTTAAAGCGGCCGGGTTGAATGTCAGTTTCATCGTTTCCAACACGCAAGGGCGCTATATTTTCCTGGCTTTCGCTCTTGTTCTGGCGGCTTTTGCCTATCCGCTGTTTCCAAAATCTTCACGCGATACGATACCCTGGTACGACTGGATTTTAGCCGGATTGGGCGTTATGGCGTGCGGGTATTTGCTTGTATTCCAGAACGAAATTGCCGAACGTGCCGGCTCCTGGGAAACCAAAGACATCACTATCTCCTTTATCGGCATGTTCGTGCTTATGGTTGCGGTCTACCGTACCATTGGCCTGCCGCTTTTGTGCGTTGCAGGCGTCTTCGTGCTGTACGTTTTTTTTGGCGACAAAGGCTTTATTCCAGATGCCATCCAGTGGAAGGGCGCATCCTTCGGCAAGGCCATGTGGCATTACTGGATGCAAACCGAAGGGGTGTTCGGGGTGCCGCTGGGCGTTGCCGCATCCATGATTTACATGTTCGTTCTGTTTGGCGCGCTTTTGGAAAAGGCCGGTGCGGGCAACTATTTCGTCAAGGTAGCGTTTGCCAATCTTGGGCACCTTGTCGGCGGGCCTGCCAAGGCGGCCGTTGTGTCTTCGGGCCTCAGCGGTGTTTATTCTGGCTCGTCCATCGCCAATGTGGTTTCCACCGGCACCTTCACAATCCCACTTATGAAACGAACCGGGTTCCCTGCAGAAAAGGCGGGCGCGGTGGAAGTGGCCGCCTCAACCAACGGCCAGCTTACCCCGCCGGTTATGGGCGCTGCCGCGTTCCTCATGGCAGAATTTATCGGCATTCCCTACGAGCAGGTTCTGAAACACGCAATCCTGCCTGCCATCATTTCCTATATTGCACTGTTCTACATCGTTCACCTGGAGGCGTTGAAGCTTGGCCTCAAGGGCCTGCCCAAGCCGGAAACCACCAGAACCGCAGTGCAAAAGCTCATGGGCGTTTTGGCCGGTTTCATTATCGCCGGGGTGCTCGCAGCCGTTGTTTACTATGGGCTGGGGTGGTTGAAGCCCGCATTCGGTGATTGGGCAACGCCTGTTATTTGCATCTTGTTCGCTGTCGCCTATTTGGCAGTCATCCGTTATGTGGCTCAGCATCCTGACCTGGAAATGGATGATCCTAATGCAGAAGTCACCGAACTGCCTCCGGCAGGCCCGACGGCGGTGACCGGCCTACACTTCATCTTGCCAATTTTGCTGCTGCTCTGGTGCATTATGATCGAGCGGTTCTCGCCATCAAAGTCGGCGTTCCTGGGCACCTTGGCCATGATTTTCGTAATGGTCACCCAGCACGCGGCAAAGGTTTATTTCCGAAAATCCGGCGATGTGGGCGCTGCCCTCAAGCAGGGGTGGGATGAGTTTATTGCCGGTATGATCGGCGGTGGCCGCAACATGATTTCTATCGGTGTTGCCACTGGTGCAGCAGGCATCATTATCGGCTCGCTCACTCTCACCGGTGCGCACCAGATCGTTCAGGACTTTGTTGAAATCCTCTCCGGCGGGCATCTGATGGTGATGCTTATTCTGGTGGCCATCATAAGTCTCATTCTGGGCATGGGCCTGCCGACAACGGTGAACTACATCGTTGTGTCGTCTCTCATGGTGCAGATTATCGTCGAATTGGGCGCTCAGAACGGGCTTATTGTGCCGCTGGTTGCAGTGCATATGTTCGTCTTCTACTTCGGTATTTTGGCGGATGATACACCGCCAGTGGGGCTTGCGGCTTTTGCGGCGGCGGCCATTAGCCGGGGCGACCCGATCAAGACCGGTGTGCAAGGTTTTACCTATGATATCCGGACCGCGATTTTGCCTTTCCTGTTTATTTTCAATACAGAGCTGTTGTTGATCAATGTGGGCCCGGCAAAGGCATTGTTCGTGTTCATTGTTGCAACCATCGCCATGCTGGTCTTTGCGGCAGCAACGCAAGGCTATTTCCTGACCCGGAGCAGGCTATGGGAAACCCTTGCCCTGTTCCTCATTGCCTTCACCTTGTTCAGGCCGGGCTTCTGGCTCGACAGGGTTGATGCGCCATATGTAACAGCCGACCCTGCCGGCATTATTGAGCAGGCAGGAAAAGTTCCCGAAAACGGTTCCTTGCGGGTGGTCTTTGCCGGTGAAGACATAAAGACCGAAAACTTTATCGAAAAAACCGTGGTCCTGCCGCTTGGCAAGCCAGGCGATGGCGCCGACAGGTTGCGCGAAGCGGCTGGGCTGGAACTGCGTGAAGAAGACGGCAAGATGCTGGTCGATAACTTGAAGCCGCGCGGCTTTGCAGAACGGCAAAAGATCGATTTTGACTGGGAGGTCAAATCCCTGCAATTGCCAGCTGACAGGGTTCCCAAGGAAGTTTTCTTCATTCCAGCGTTCCTGATTCTGGGCCTTATCATGTGGCTACAGCGGGGGCGGCGCGAAAAGGAACCAGCTCCTGAACCGGCCAGCGCATAACGCGCATTCAGCCGCGCCAAATGTTTAAAAGCCCGCCATTTCGGCGGGCTTTTTTCATGGCTTGCATGTTGCAAACTTAAACATTACTATGATTTATATATTTTAAACAATTTTAAGCAACCTTTAGTTGAAAAGAAGTATAATGCGTAATAATAGTATTTTTTTCATCGCCGGGTGTGCGTTCGCGGCAATTCTTCTGCCGGCTACAACCGCGCAGGCTGGGCAGGCGAAATTTGACAGGTATGTGGAACGCCAGCAGTTAATGCATTTGATACCCGCAGGCAATGACTCGAAAGAACGGTGCCGTCCGGTAAACGGCCTTGAGCAGGGACTTGCTGGCTATAGAGCGGATTATTATTGCAATTCCAATGGACTTCGCGAGTTTTTGCGTGGCTACAGGTTGGGTGAACAATTTCGCTCCGTCTCGGAGAATCGAGAACGTGCGGTAAGGGACTTGCGGAATGAATTGGACAAACGCAACCTGTTAGTAAGAGATTACAAGTCCAGCAGCAGAACCGCACAGCAAAAAACTCGAATCGTCAACCAAATCAACAACTTTGATCAGATAATCAGGCGGAAGGACCAAAAAGTGCGTTCTATGGCTCGGGAAATCAATGGTCTCAAAAGAGAAATCAGCTCCTTTCGTTCGAGGAACCGTTAACCTCTGGTTTCATAGTTTTGGTTTCACCTAACCAATCGCCTCGTCAATCGACTTGCCGAGCTTTTCGACCAGTTCGGAAATTTGCGCATCAGTGATGATGAACGGCGGTGCAATCAAAACATGATCGCCGCGTTCACCATCAACAGTGCCATTATCGGGATAGCACACAAGGCCATTATCCATGGCGCGGGCCTTCAGTTTGGCCGCCACATTGCGGCTTGCGTCAAACGGCTCCTTGGTTTGCCTGTCGGCAACGAACTCGATGCCCAGCATAAGCCCGCGGCCTCTGATATCACCCACGTGTGGGTGCCCGGCAAACGCTTCACTCAGGGCTGAGCGCAACTTAGCGCCCATCTTAGCGCAGCGTTCAATCAGGCCCTCATCTTCGAAAACACGCTGAACCTCCAGGGCGGCAGCACAGGCTGTCGGGTGGCCGACATAGGAATGGCCGTGCTGGAAGAACCCGCTTCCTGACTCAATCTCATCGGCCAGTTCATCGCGCACCATCAAAGCCCCGATGGATTGGTAACCGGCCCCAAGGCCCTTGGCGATGGAAATCATGTCGGGAACAATGCCGTCCTGTTCACAAGAAAACAGCGTGCCCGTGCGGCCCATGCCGGCCATCACCTCATCAAGCACCAGCAGAGTGCCGGTTTCATCGCATATGCGCTGGATTTCCTTGAAGTACCCCGGCGCAGGCGGCACCGCGCCCAATGTGGAGCCCACCACGGTTTCAGCAAAAAAAGCGATGGCGCGGCCTTCACCCAAACTTGCAATTTCCCCGCCCAAAGCTGCCGATGCCCGCCTGCCATAGGCATCATCGCTTTCACCCTTTTCCTTGAGCCGGTAGCTGTAACACGGGGCAACATGGCGGACATGGTGCATGAGAACAGGCTCAAAAACCTCGCGCCGGTGCGGATTGCCGGAAAGGGACAAGGCGCCAATTGTGTTGCCGTGATAACTTTGCTGGCGCGCGATGAACGTATCGCGGCTTTTCCAGCCGCGTTCCACCTGCAATTGGCGGGTGAGTTTCATGGCCGCTTCATTGACCTCTGAACCACCTGATAGAAAATAGGTGCGCCAGGCCCCACCTGGGGCCTTTTCGCTCAAGGTTGCGGCCAACTCTTCAGCCGCAGAGCTGGTGAAAAACCGCGTATGAGCAAACGCCATATTGTCGAGCTGGTTTTTGATGGCGGCAATAATGCGCGGGTGTCCATGGCCCAGGCATGAAATTGCCGCACCGCCAGAGGCGTCTAAATACTGTTTTCCTGCCGCATCAGTGATATAAGCGCCTGCGCCGGTTCTGGCGCTCGGATATTCCGATTTGAGATGACGATAAAAGACGCGGCTGCGATTTGCCTCGCTCATGGTTTTGTTCCCTTGAACTCGATTGACTGGCCCGCCCGCACACATTGGCGTAAACGAAAAATGATAGATAGTCCTAAAGAATTTTTAATGGAACTTTTTGGCGCCGGCGTGGCAGCAGCCCAACCTGCACTAAGGGTGCCCCCATTTCTACCGGAAAAACCCAAGGGAAAAGTAGTTATCGTTGGCGCTGGCAAGGCCGGCGGCGCGATGGCGGAAGCGGTTGAAAAGGCATGGCCTGACTCATTGGACGGACTGGTTATCACCCGTTACGGCCATGTGCGCCCGGTTGAACATGTCGAACTTGTTGAAGCAGCACATCCGGTGCCCGATGAGGCTGGCAGCACTGCAGCGCGCCGGGTTTTGGAAAAAGTTCAGGGGTTGACGGAAGATGATTTGGTTTTGTGCCTGATTTCCGGTGGCGGCTCCGCGCTCATGACGTTGCCGGCAGACGGCATAACCCTGGAAGAAAAGCGCGAAGTGAACAAGGCGCTACTTGCATGCGGCGCTCATATTGGTGAAATCAATTGCGTGCGCAAACACATCTCTGCCATCAAAGGTGGCCGGCTGGCAGCTGCTGCGTGGCCGGCGCGTGTTATTTGCCTGATGATTTCCGATGTGCCGGGAGATGACCCAGGAACCATTGCATCTGGGCCAACTGTCGGGGATGAAACAACCGGCCATGATGCGCTCGAAATTATCAATCGCCACGGGTTGGAGCTGCCCGAAAGTGTGATGATCCATTTGAGCGGGCCGAATTGCGAATCTCCAGAACCCGATGACGAGCGCCTTCAGCGCGTTGAAAACCATGTCATCGCCGCACCATCACAATCATTGGCCGCTGCACGCAAGCTTGCTGAAGAAGCTGGCGTGGAGGTGATTGACCTTGGCGATGAAGTTGAAGGCGAAGCCCGCGAGGTGGGCCGCGCCCATGCCGAACGCGCCCTGAAGCTCGCAGAACAGGGCGGTGGGCCGAAGCTTATCCTCTCTGGCGGTGAATGTACTGTCACCATCAAGGGCGGCGGCGTTGGCGGGCCGAACACGGAATACCTCATGGGCCTTGCCCTCGGCCTCGACGGGCATCCGCGTATTCATGCCATTGCCTGTGACACAGACGGTGTGGACGGTGCACGTGATAATGCCGGCGCCATGATTGCTCCCGATACGCTGGAAAGAGCAATGGCGGCAGGTTTGGACACCGCCGCCATGCTTGAAGACAATGATGCCTGGCGCTATTTCGATGCGCTTGGCGATCTTGTTGTCTCAGGGCCTACCCACACCAATGTCAACGATTTGCGGGCGATCCTGATTTTGTAAGGGTTCTAGAGCGCTCTAGCCTTTCACCACCTTTTGCCGTTGCTCGCCGAGCTTTGAAATGCCAAGGCTCATAACATCGCCCGGCTTGACAAACTTCTGCGGCTTTTGGCCAGCGCCCACGCCGGGCGGTGTGCCGGTGGCGATAATATCGCCCGGCTCGAGGGTCATGATTTTTGACAGGTAGGAGACAATGTGCGCCACTGAGAAAATCATTTTCGAGGTGGTGCCGGTTTGCTGGCGCTCATCATTAAGGTCCAGCCATAGATCGAGCTTTTGCACATTGCCCACTTCATCAGCTGTTACCAGCCAAGGGCCCACCGGGCCGTAGGTGTCACAGGCTTTGCCTTTCACCCATTGCCCGCCGCGCTCGTTCTGCCATTCGCGCTCTGAAACATCGTTTATCACCGTGTAGCCGGCCACATACTTGAGGGCATCCTTCTTGGTGACATGCTTTGCCCGCGTGCCGATGACGATGCCAAGCTCCACTTCCCAGTCGGTCTTCTTGGAGCCCTTCACCAGAACCACATTGTCGTTGGGCCCGTTAAGAGCGTTCATGGTTTTGGTGAAAAGAACCGGTTCATCCGGGATGGGATTGTTCGTCTCTTCAGCATGGTCGGTATAGTTCAACCCGATGCACAGGAATTTCTGAAACCCTGATACAGGTACGCCCATGCGCGGGCGGCCTTTAACCACCGGCAATTTGGAAACGGCGGTGCGCTTTATGGTGCCAAGCTTCTTGGCAATGACTTCCGGGGTGATATCGTCAACGATGCCGGAAAGGTCGCGGACTTTGCCATCATTATCCAACAAGCCTGGTTTTTCGCGGCCTTTGGGACCGTAGCGTAACAGTTTCATTTAGATTGCCTCTAGTAGGTTTTGGCAGAGCAAATGCCTGCACTCGGATGGAATACCGGCTCATAACCGGCGGTTAGAATCTCAACGAATGGTTCTGGGGTGAGAACCTCAACGCGGCCTGAATGCGGCCTGTGTTCAGCGGTTGTATACCCAGAAAATGACCAGGCGAGCAAATTTTCTTCGTACACTGCATGAGGCGTACCTTCATGCACAATCATTGTGCCATTTGGCAGGGATGAAATGCTGGCGGAATAGGTGCGTTTTTTGCGCCCGTTTAGCCGGGCTGCATGGGCAATTTTGTCGAATTCTCCGGCATAGGGGCGCTGTTTCTCGCCCCTGGATGTGGCATAAAGCCGAAGGAATTCGTTTGCCCGTTTGTATCTGCATTCAAAGCACGGGCGGTGGCCGGCAGAAAGCGCTGTCACCTCATCAAGGAAGAATAGCTCAGTGTAGCTGCCTGGCGACATGACCTGGCGTTGGCGCTGTTTGAATTCGAGCACACAGCTTATCCAGGCGCGGTTGGCCCAGCGCCGCGAGGTAAGGGTCTTGTCGGGCCGGTGAAAGCGTCCGCCCCGGTTGCCAAAAAACAGTCCACGCGCTGCATCAGCATGTATATGCCCGTAAGGGTCGACCCTGTTTTGCAGCGGCATCGGATAACCCTGCTCTAGCTTTGTTCCGGGTTCAAAATGATGATGTGCAACCGCCGCGGCCCGTGCGCGCCCAGCTCCAGGCGCTGTTCAATGTCGCCGGTTCGTGACGGGCCTGAGATAAAATTAACTGTGCGCGGCAGCATCGCCTCGCCGTAATGCTTGCGGATTTCATCCCACACTTCTTCATAATTGCCGTGAATGCGGCCGGCTTCAACAACCACGATGTGGTTTTCAGGCAGGAAGTTCAAGGTTGTCGGGTTGTCCTGGCCGGAAGTCATGACGACAGTGCCTGACTCTGCGACGGCGGCAAATGCGCGGCTCATGGAGGCATCATCATGCACCCGCGCACGGCCTTCGGAAACATCAAGCGACGGGGTTTTCGACCAGGCAAGCCCGGTAAGGGCTGGGTCTTTGCCAAAACGGATGCGCTGGGGAAGGTTGTGATCGCGCAGGAAATTTGCCGCAGCAACCGGAATGTCGCTTGGCGTGCGCACTTCCTCTACGGTGGCATTCGCTGCAATCATCATTTGCGAGAAAAGCTTAACCCGGTGCTGGGTGTCGCCTTCGCCGCGTTTTGGAATGAGATTGCGCGGGTGGTTGGTAAGCCTGTCCTGCACCGCCTGGCGCCTGCGCGCATCAAGCTTGTCGGATGCCTGCACCCGGCGGATTTTTGTCAAAAGCTCGTCGCGCACTTCATCATTGGTGAAGCCGTCACTGTCATAAAGGCTAGCCATTTTTCTGACGCTCCTTCCAAACCGCCTGGAAAGTTCGGCCCTGGGGTGCGGGCAAATCGCGGTACTTCGTCCAGCCGCGGGCAAGGGCCAAATGCTTGATGTAGCCCTTTCTGCCGCCCATCATGCGCATGAACCGCGCCGACAGCCCCATGACACGGTGATAAATCTCCGGCCTTGAAATGAGCCACCTCCAGGCGCTCAGCCCTGTGCGCAACGACTTACCCGTCAAATGCCTTTCGAACTCACGCTCGCGCCAATGGCGCATCATTTTGGGCAGGGGAATGCGCATCGGGCACACTTCCTCGCAGCGCCCGCAAAATGTAGAGGCATTTGGCAGGTGTCCGGCTTCATCGACCCCGATAAGCGAGGGGGTAAGCACCGATCCCATGGGGCCGGAATAAACCCAGCCGTAGGAATGACCACCGACGGCCTGATAAACCGGGCAATGATTGAGACAGGCCCCGCAGCGAATACAGCGCAGCATTTCCTGGAACTCAGTGCCGATCATATCCGAACGGCCATTATCAAGCAGAACAACGTGATACTCGTTCGGCCCGTCCAAATCACCAAGGCGCCGCGGCCCGGTGGAAAATGTGGTGTAGGTGGAAATCTCCTGGCCGGTCGCTGAGCGCGCCAGCAGCCGTATAAGCGTGCTCGCATCTTCCAGGGTCGGCACGATTTTCTCGATTGAGGCGAGCACAATGTGACACCGGGGCAGGCACTGGGTGAGATCGCCATTGCCTTCATTGGTGACAATGACTGACGTGCCGGTTTCAGCGATCAGAAAGTTTGTGCCGGTAAGGCCGATATCTGCTGCAAGGTATTTGGTCCGCAATACCTCGCGAGCCTCATGAACCAGAGAGGCGGGCTCATCCAAAACCCTGTCTTCTGGCAAGTGATCGTGGATGCGGCGGAAATCTTCCTCAATCTGTTCTTTCGTAAGATGCACAGCCGGGGCGATGAGATGACTCGGCGTTTCACCGCGCAATTGGACGATATACTCACCAAGGTCCGTTTCAATCGGCGTGATGCCGGCCTCTTCAAGAGCGTCATTGATCCCAGCTTCCTCGGAGATCATGGATTTGCCCTTGGTGATGGTTTTGGCGTTCCGGGCTTGACATATATCGACAATGATGCGCCTGGCATCTTCGGCGGTTCCGGCCCAATGCACACGGCCACCGGCTTCCAGCACCCTGTTCTCGTAAATCTCCAGGTAGAGATCGAGGTGCTCAAGCACATGGTTCTTGATTTCGCGGCCCTTGTCTCGCAACGCTTCGAACTCGGGCAGGGCGGCGGCAGCCTTGGCGCGCTTGTTGACGAAACCGGAAGGTACATTCGTAAGGGCACGCTGCAACTGTTCATCGTTCAAGGCGCTGCGCGCGTTCGACTTAAATTTTCGGCTGGTTGCCTCCATAGGGTTACTCCGTCTCGCCGATCGCCGGAACGTGGGTTTCGCCGGCCAGCACTTCGGCAATGTGGCGCACCTCAATGTCAGCGCCTTCGCGCTGCAACTTGCCTGCCATGTTCAAAAGGCAGCCCAAATCGCCGGCAAGCAGCACATCTGCGCCTGAGCGGGCGATGTTACCGGTTTTTTTGGTCACCATGTCGTTGGAAATATCCGCATATTTCACGCAAAATGTGCCGCCAAAACCGCAGCATACATTGGCATCAGACATCTCGCGCAGTTCAAGGCCGTCCACATTGTTCAAGAGCTTGCGCGGCTGCTTGTGGATCTTGAGCTCCCGCAGGCCCGAACAGGAATCATGATAGGTGACCTTGCGGCCGAATTCAGCGCCGGGCGTATCCATTCCCATTACATCGGTAAGGAATGAGACAAGTTCATAAGTCTTGTCGGCAAAATCGTCGGCGCGGGCGCGAAATCCGCTGCCCTCGGCAAAAAGGGGCGGATAGTGCACCTTGATCATGCTGGCGCAGGAGCCAGACGGCACAACCACGTATTCATAGCGTTCGAACAGCTTAATGAGTGCGGTTGCAATTTTGCGCGTCGATTTGCGATCGCCCGAATTATAGGCGGGCTGGCCGCAACAGGTTTGCTTTGTGGGCACGACGATATCGCATCCGGCCCGTTCGAGCAGTTTTACGGTTGCAAGTCCCACCGAAGGGCGGAACAGGTCAACAAGGCAGGTAACGAACAGGCCGACTTTGGGGCGCTTTTTCTTGTTCATGCGGATTTCCGTTTTGCTTTGCTGGAAGTAGGGGTTTCGCGCTCGCGTTGTTCAAGACGGCGTTGGGAAATGTCCTGGCGAGAGAGGGAGACTTCCGCCATCCGGTGCGCTGATTGCACATATGCGATGTGATTGCGCGATGCTTTCTCGGCTGCCTCAGCATCTCCGCTAATAATGCTTTCGTTCAAGGCGCGGTGCTGATCCAGCAGCCCATCGCGGGCGCCGTCGCCGTCATAAAGCTTGCGGCGGTTTTCGAACACACCGCTGCGCAACAGTCCGTAGACGCTGCGCAAGGACTGAATGAGAACGATATTGTGGCTGGCATCGACAATTGCGGTGTGCAGTTCCACATCGAGGCGCGCCTCTTCTTCCGGATCGTTACGCTGATGGGCGGCAAGCATGGCTTCGAAAATCCGGGTCAGAATTTCCCGGTCCGCATCAGTTGCGCGCTCAGCGGCAAGCCGAGCAGCAATCGCCTCTATTTCCAGGCGGTACTCGAGATAGTCCGCGGTTGCCTTTTCATGCGTTGCGAACAGATTGACAATCGGTTCGGCAAAAACAGAGCCCAAAACATCGGCAACGAATGTGCCGCCACCCTGGCGGGCAACCACCAGGCCGCGCTTTTCAAGATCGGTGAGCGCATCGCGCAGGCTCGGCCGCGACACGTCCATGGCCTTGGCCAGCTCGCGCTCTGGCGGCAGCCTGTCGCCGGGCCGCAGCACACCTTCCAGTATGAGTTCCTCAATTTGCCGGGTGACGGCATCGGATATTTTGGTGTGCTCAATGCGCTGAAAAGTCATGGCCCCAGGCCCGGTTTCAGAAGAATGTAGACGGGACTATATTTCCGAACAGGTAAATTGGTCAATAAGTTTAACCAATATTGGCATTTGATTACAGTGCGGCCATAAAAAAACCAGCCGCAGAACCCTGCGGCTGGTCAAATCATGGTGAGATTTCGCGTTTACTCTGCTGGCTTCGTTGCTTCTACGAGATAACCAACCAGATTGACGCGGTCTTTTTCTTTTTTCAGGCCGCCAAATGCCATCTTGGTGCCCTTGACATATTCTTTTGGCTTGATGAGATATTCCAGCAAAACCTCTTCAGACCATACCAGGCCCTCTTCACCTTTTGCCTTCATGGCTTTGGAGTATTTGTAGCCTTCAATAGAAGCTGCTTTGCGGCCAATAAGGCCAACCAGATGTGGACCCACCTTGTTCTTTTCCTTGTCCACAACGTGGCATGCCTTGCATTTCTTATATACTTTTTCGCCCTTTTTCAGATCGGGCTCGTCTGCAAATGCGCCTGAAGCCATGGCAGCCAGGGTAGCTGCAGCGATGGTCAAACTGAATTTCATTATTTCAAACTCCCAAAAACGTTTTTCACTTAAACAGGTAACTTCCACACTTTAAAGGCGACGGCAACTGGACAAAGCCACGCATTCGTTGCGATTGGAGCCAAGCTTCCATCTGTCGGAATAATCTGTCCGGAATTTGCGCGAATTATGGCCAATTGTAAAGGCGAGACGAAAGTCGGGGTTGATTTCACCTTATGATTAAAGGTAAGAAAAACTGACCAATAATCCCGAAATTGGTGAGCTGAGCCCATGTCCCATCTCAAAATGCCCGCCGTCGACCAGGCCGCATTGGCAAACCGGCGGCAGATTGCAGCCGATCTGCGGAAGATTGTGCCCGGCGAGGGCGTGATTGATGAAGCCGAGGAAATGAAGGTCTATGAAAGCGACGGCCTCACAGCCTATGCCCAGGTGCCGTTGCTGGTCGTGCTGCCGGAAACCACCGATCAGGTGGCGCGTATTCTGAAATATGCTCATGAGAACAATCTGAAAGTGGTGCCGCGCGGGGCGGGAACTTCGTTATCAGGCGGTGCGCTGCCATTGGCCGATGGCATTCTCTTAGGGCTCGGCAAGTTCAACAAGGTGCTGGAGGTGGACTACGCAAACCGCTGCGCCGTCGTGCAACCAGGGGTAACAAACCTTGCCATCACCGAAGCAGTTGCCGGTGAAGGCTTCTACTATGCTCCCGATCCATCATCGCAAATTGCCTGCACCATCGGCGGCAATGTGGCGGAAAACTCCGGCGGCGTGCATTGCCTGAAATACGGCCTCACCACCAACAATGTGCTTGGGGTTGAGCTTGTCACCATTGACGGCGAAGTGATGCGCATCGGCGGCAAGCATCTGGATGCGGAAGGCTACGATCTCTTAGGGCTCATTATCGGCTCTGAAGGGCTTTTGGGTGTCGTCACAGAAGTTACGGTGCGTATTCTTAAAGCACCTGAAACCGCCCGCGCCTTGTTGGTGGGCTTTCCGACCAGTGAAGAGGCCGGACAATGCGTGGCCGATGTCATCTCCGCAGGCATAATTGCGGCAGGCATGGAAATGATGGACAAACCGGCAATCAAGGCCGCTGAAGAATTCGTCCATGCGGGTTACCCGCTTGATGTGGAAGCGCTATTGATTGTCGAATTAGACGGCCCGGAGGCCGAAGTCGACGATTTGATTGCCCGGGTTTCTGACATTGCAAAGAAAAACAATGCGGTTTCCATCCGGGCATCGAATTCAGAAGAAGAACGGATGAATTTCTGGGCTGGTCGCAAGGCGGCGTTCCCGGCGGTGGGGCGCATTTCACCTGACTATTACTGCATGGACGGCACTATACCGCGGGCAGCGCTGCCCAAAGTGCTCAACCGGATGAATGAGCTGTCGCACATCTACGGCTTGCGGGTGGCCAACGTGTTCCACGCGGGCGATGGCAATTTGCATCCGCTTATTCTTTACGATGCCAATGTGCCCGGAGAGCTGGAAAAGGCCGAAGAGTTCGGCGCTGATATCTTGAAGCTTTGCGTTGAGGTGGGCGGCGTTCTCACCGGCGAGCACGGCGTGGGCGTAGAAAAGCGCGATCTCATGGGTGAGATGTTCAACGAAACCGACCTTGCTCATCAGCAACGGGTAAAATGCGCATTCGACGCAGATGGCCTGCTCAATCCAGGCAAGATGTTTCCAGAACTGCACCGTTGCGCAGAGCTTGGCCGCATGCATATTCACCGCGGCCAGATGCCGTTTCCAGACATCCCGAGGTTCTAGCGGGTTATGGCAACTCATCTGAAACCTGAAAGTGGCGATCAGCTCGCCGAACTTCTCGCTTGGGCGGCGGGGGAGGAAACGAAGCTGGAAATCATCGGCGCAGGCACCAAGCGAGGTGTTGGCGGGCCAGTGCATGCGGAGACGGTTTTGGATGTTTCCAAACTTACAGGCATTACCCTTTATGAGCCTGAAGAGTTGGTTCTTTCTGCACGCGCGGCAACTCTCAGGGCGGATGTGGAAAAGAAACTGGCAGCAGAAAAACAGGAATTTGCATTCGAGCCGCCGGATTTGTCACGTCTGATGAAAACCAATTCCGCAGGCACGCTTGGCGGCATGGCAGCCAGCAATCTTGCCGGGCCGAGGCGCATCAAGGCAGGTGCTGTGCGCGATCATTTTCTTGGGTTTACGGCCATTTCCGGCCGCGGCGAGGTTTTTAAATCTGGCGGACGGGTTGTGAAAAACGTTACCGGTTATGACTTGTCAAAAGTCATGGCCGGTTCATGGGGCACATTGGCTGTCATGTCTGATGTGATATTCAAAGTGCTCCCGGCAGCTGAAACCCAGGCAACATTGATTTTGACCGGGTTGAGCGATCAGGCCGCCGCACAGGTAATGTCGTCGGCAATGCAATCTTCATGCGAGGTGTCCGGTGCTGCGCATGTGCCGGCAGAACTTGCACCCGGTTCAGGCGTCAAGCCGGTGAGCGCTGCAGGTGATGCGGTTACCGCGCTTCGGATAGAAGGTATCTCGTCATCGGTTTCCTATCGGATGAACAAACTGGCAGAGCTCCTGGCCGGATTTGGCAAGGGGGCCGCCCTCGGCGTGCGTCAGTCAAAGTCCTTATGGGGCGAACTGCGCGATGTACATTTGCTGGCCGATGATGGCGAAAGCGCCATCTGGCGCATCTCGGTGCCACCCATGGAAGGGCACAAGGTGCTGGCGGCAATTCATGAAAATGCCGGCGTGCGTGGATACTATGACTGGGCAGGTGGGCTCATCTGGTGTGCGGTGCCGGCTGCCGGTGATGCGTTGGCAGGCCAGGTGAGATCAGCAGTGGATGTTGCGGGTGGGCACGCAACTCTCATCCGCGCGCCAGAAGCCATCCGCAATTCAATAAATGTTTTTCATCCACTTTCGGCTCAACTCGCCGCCATAAGTGCGAAATTGAAACAGGGGTTTGACCCCAACAACATCCTCAACCCTGGCCGGATGTGCCCGAACTAGCGCCATGCAAACAAACTTCTCACCAGAGCAGCTTGCCAATCCGGCCATTGCCCATTCTGAGCAGATTTTGCGCAAGTGCGTTCATTGCGGGTTTTGCACCGCCACTTGCCCGACCTATGTGGAACTGGGTGATGAGCTGGATTCGCCGCGCGGACGCATCTATCTCATCAAGCAAATGCTGGAGGGGGGTAAACCGGCAACCAAGGAAACGGTGAAACATATCGACCGGTGCCTTTCGTGCCTGTCCTGCATGTCCACATGCCCTTCAGGCGTCAATTACATGCATCTGGTCGATCATGCCCGCGCCCATATCGACAGAACCTACACCAGGCACCTGGCAGACCGTTTGATCCGCCAGCTTCTTATGTACGTGCTGCCGGACCCGAAACGCTTCCGGCTGGCGCTGAATGCATCGAAACTGGGCAAGCCGCTTGCCGGAGTGTTCAACGCCATCCCTGGGTTGCAGCCCATTGCGGCGATGTTGGCTCTGGCGCCCGCATCGGTTCCGGCTAAAACGCCAACCTGGTCGCCTGGTGTTTTCGCTGCCTCATCAAAATGCAAGGGAAGGGTGGCGCTATTAACCGGCTGCGCCCAACCGGTGCTGAACCCTGGTATAAACGAGGCAACCGTGGATTTGCTATCGCGCCTCGGCATAGAGGTGGTGGTCGCCAGGGGAGCGGGCTGTTGCGGAGCGCTTACCCACCATATGGGCAAGGAAGAAGTGGCCCGGCGCCAGGCGCGGATAAATGTTGATGCCTGGATGAGGGAAATTGAAG
>JBPCVY010000012.1:0-8708 GCA_051010055.1 Hyphomicrobiales bacterium
GGCATAGAGGTGGTGGTCGCCAGGGGAGCGGGCTGTTGCGGAGCGCTTACCCACCATATGGGCAAGGAAGAAGTGGCCCGGCGCCAGGCGCGGATAAATGTTGATGCCTGGATGAGGGAAATTGAAGGCGAGGGACTGGACGCCATTATCATCAACACATCAGGCTGTGGCACAACGGTGAAAGATTATGCCCATATGCTGGCTCATGATCCGGCCTATAGGGAGCGGGCAGAACGTATTGCCGCCATGACATCCGATATCAGCGAATATCTCTCACAAATCGGCTTGGGCGAGGCAGAAGCCCCGCAAAAACTGAAGGTTGCCTATCATTCGGCCTGTTCCCTGCAACATGGCCAGCAGGTCAAAACTGAGCCGAAAGAACTGCTGCGCAAGGCCGGATTTGAGGTGGTTGAACCGGCGGAAGGCCATTTGTGCTGCGGTTCGGCCGGCACCTACAATATTCTGCAGCCTGAAATCGCCGCGCGCTTGCAAAAGCGGAAAGTCAGAAACATTGAGGCAACGAAACCGGATGTCATTGCGGCAGGAAATATTGGCTGCATGACGCAAATCGGTAATGCAACCGGCATACCCATCGTGCACACAGTGGAACTGCTGAACTGGGCAAGCGGTGGTAAAAAGCCGGATGGAATTTGAAAAAATGAGCGAAAGTCTTTAAAGGCTGCAGTGAATTGAATTGCTGGGCCTTTCGGATCAAAAAATCAAGAAATGCAGGAGCGTCGTCATGGCGGACATGATTAAACACGGACGGTTGCAGATTGCCAAAGATTTGTATGAATTTATGAACGCTGAAGCGCTCACTGGCACGACTGTGAAGGCGGACCATTTCTGGTCCACACTGGACGAAATCGTGCACGAGTTTTCACCACGCAACCGTGCGCTGGTGAAAACCCGCCAGGATTTGCAGGACCGCATTGACGGCTGGCACAGGGAAAATCAGCCGATAGATTTTGCGGCCTATAAGGAGTTTCTTGCCGACATTGGCTATCTGGAGCCCGAGGGAGACGAATTTTCCGTCGCCACTGCAAATGTAGACCCGGAAATCGCCTCGGTTGCCGGGCCTCAGCTTGTGGTTCCGGTTATGAATGCCCGCTTTGCGCTAAACGCTGCAAACGCACGTTGGGGCAGCCTTTATGACGCTCTTTATGGAACGGATGCAATTTCTGAAGATGATGGCGCTGAACGGGCCGGCGGCTACAATGCTGTGCGCGGAGAAAAAGTCATTTCATGGGCGCGGAATTTTCTTGATGAAGCCTGCCCGCTGGACAGCGCACCTTGGGAAGAGGCCGGCTTTTTTACGATTGCTGATGACACTTTGGTTGTCTCCCTCACATCCGGTTCCAAAACCGGGCTGCTTGAACCCTCCCAGTTCGTTGGCTACCGGGGCGAGCCGGATGCGCCAAGCGCAATCTTGCTGAAAAACAACGGCCTCCATCTGGAAATCGTCATCGACAAGGAACACCCGATCGGCAAGGACGATATTGCCCATATTGCTGATGTGATTCTGGAATCGGCAATGACCACGATTATGGACTGCGAAGATTCCATCGCCGCAGTGGACTCAGCGGACAAGGTTGTTGTTTACCGCAATTGGCTTGGCCTTATGAAAGGCGAACTTGAGGAATCCTTCCAGAAGGGCGGTTCAATGATGACCCGCCGCCTTAATCCGCCGCGTGAATACACATCCATTGATGGCACGAACCTTACCATCAAGGCGCAAAGTCTGATGCTCGTGCGCAATGTCGGCCAGCTGATGACCATTGGCGCGGTGCTGGATGAGAACGGCAACGAAATTCCCGAATGCATCCTCGATGCCATGTGCACCGGCGCTATCGCGCTCCATGATGTCGGAGCCAACGGGCGGTTTGCCAATTCGGCGGAAGGTTCGATCTATGTGGTGAACCCGAAAATGCACGGACCACACGAGGTCGCCTTCATCGACGACTTGTTTGCCAAGGTTGAAGATGCGCTCGGCCTTATCCGGCACACCATGAAAATGGGTATCATGGATGAGGAGCGCCGCACCACGGTGAACCTGAAAGAATGCATCAGGGCGGCCTCAAACCGGGTGATGTTCATCAATACCGGTTTTCTGGACCGCACCGGTGATGAAATCCACACCGCCATGGAAGCAGGGCCCATGGTGCGCAAGACGGAAATGAAAGCGGAAAAGTGGATCAACGCCTACGAAGACTGGAATGTGGACATCGGCCTTGAATGCGGACTGCAGGGCCATGCCCAAATCGGCAAGGGTATGTGGGCCATGCCCGATTTGATGGCAGCTATGCTGGAGCAGAAGATCGGCCATCCGCTTGCCGGCGCCAATTGCGCCTGGGTGCCTTCGCCAACAGCTGCCACCCTTCATGCCACCCACTATCACAAGGTCAACGTTGCTGAGCGCCAGGAGGAGCTGAAATCACGGCCTCGCGCGAGCCTGGATGATATTCTCACAATTCCTCTTGCGGACCGGCCAAATTGGGACCCGGACACGGTTCAGGCAGAGCTCGACAATAATGCCCAGGGCATTCTGGGCTACGTGGTGCGATGGGTTGACCAGGGTATTGGCTGTTCAAAGGTGCCGGACATTAACAATGTGGGGCTCATGGAAGACAGGGCCACCTTGAGGATATCTGCCCAGCATATCGCCAATTGGCTGCACCATGGCATTACCAACGAGGCGCAGGTCATGGAGACCATGAAGCGCATGGCGGGCGTGGTGGATGAACAAAATGCATCCGATCCCGCTTACACGCCGATGGCGCCGGAGTTCGATAAATCCATTGCTTTTGCAGCAGCGTGCGATCTCGTGTTTAAAGGCCGCGAGCAGCCTTCCGGCTACACAGAGCCCATATTGCACGCCCGCCGCATTGAGCTGAAAGCCCGTGAGGCATAAAGCGCATCTAACCACTCTTGCCCGCACACGGCCTATCCGGTAGAAACCGCTCACGATTACCCGGGACCGGATAGACCAAATAATCCATGGCGAAGAAGAAAAAGACATTTAGGCCCAAGGCGCGTTTGCCCAAGGGCATGAGGGACGTGGATGCCCGCGAGATTCGTGCGCAAAAGCGCATGCTCGCCATTATTGAGGATATCTATCAGGCTTATGGCTTCGAACCGGTTGAAACGCCCGCGTTCGAATATACCGACGCCTTGGGCAAATTCCTGCCTGACGCGGACCGGCCCAATGAGGGGGTTTTCTCCTTTCTGGACGAAGATGAGCAATGGCTGTCGTTACGCTACGACTTGACAGCGCCGCTGGCCCGCTATGTGGCTGAGAATTATGACGCTCTTGCCAAACCCTACCGCAGCTACCGTTCCGGCTATGTTTACCGCAACGAAAAACCGGGCCCCGGCCGCTACCGCCAGTTCATGCAGTTTGATGCAGATACCGTCGGCGCATCTGCGCCGGGTGCTGATGCGGAAATCTGCATGCTTGCCGCCGGCACCATGGAAGGGCTTGGCATAAGCCGGGGCGACTACGTTATCCGCGTCAACAACCGCAAAATTCTCGATGGCGTTCTGGAATTGATCGGGATTTCAGGCGAGGACGAGAAATTCGAAGCCATGCGCCTGACGGTGCTGCGGGCCATCGACAAGCTCGACCGGCTTGGGGCAGAGGGCGTCCGCCTGCTCCTGGGCAAGGGCCGCAAGGATGAATCCGGTGATTTCACCGAAGGAGCAGGGCTCAGCGAAGACCAGATTTCTCAAGTTATGGCCTTTCTCGAAGCAGGCGCAGATGACAGGCAAACCTCGCTTGAACGGTTGGGCGCCATTGTGAATGGCAGCGAGATTGGTGCAGAAGGTGTGGACGAGCTTTCACAAATGGCAGCCCTTTTTGATGCTGCGGGTTTTGGCGCGGACAGGATTGTCATCGACCCGGCGGTGGTACGCGGTCTTGGCTACTACACCGGCCCGGTCATGGAAGCTGAGTTGACCTTCAGCGCCGAAAACGAAGAAGGCGAAATTGCACGTTTCGGATCGGTTGGCGGCGGCGGGCGTTACGACGATTTGGTTGCCCGCTTTAAGGGCATCGAAGTGCCGGCGACAGGCTTTTCCATCGGTGTCTCCCGCCTCATGACAGCGCTTGATCATCTCGGCAAGCTGGAAGGGGCCCATGTGCTGGCGCCGGTGATCGTTCTGGTGATGGATCAGGAACGAAAAGCAGATTATGTGGCGATGGTTCAGGCCCTGCGCGATGCGGGCGTGCGTGCGGAAATGTATCTGGGCGCCTCAGGTATGCGCGCGCAAATGAAATATGCCGACAAACGCACATCCCCTTGCGTTGTCATACAAGGGGAAGATGAACGCGAAGCCGGTGAGGTGCAGATAAAGGATCTCATTGAGGGATCGAAGCTGTCTGAGGAAATTGAAGACAACAAAGAATGGCGCGAAGGGCGGCCTGCACAGTTTTCTGTGCCGGAAGCTGAACTTGTTGAGGCAGTAAAATCTGTCCTTGCCCGATACGAAGATTGAGTTTTCATGCCGACGAAACCGCCAGAACTGCGCGCTGCCCTGGATGAACAAGACGCGGTGCTGACCGGGCTTTTCGAGGCCCGGGGCTATGCTTATGTGGCGCCTGACATTCTGCAGCCTGCCGATGTGTTTTTGGACAGATCGGGCGAGGATTTGCGCACCAGAACCTATGTGTTTTCCGATCTTGAAGGCCATCAACTGTGCTTGCGGCCAGACATTACCATTCCGGTGTGCCGGCACTTTTTGGAATATGGCGGAGGCTCCGGTGAAGAGGCGCGGTACTGTTATGCCGGCCCCGTGTTCCGGTTCCAGCCTGGCGGTGATGC
The DNA here is from genome assembly GCA_051010055.1 of Hyphomicrobiales bacterium. Lineage (GTDB taxonomy): Bacteria > Pseudomonadota > Alphaproteobacteria > Rhizobiales > CAJQND01 > CAJQND01. The sequence continues at coordinate 4,821 of JBPCVY010000012.1, forward strand.
GGCCATAAAGCCGCGCGAGTTTGAGCAAGCCGGCATTGAACTGTTCGGCGCAACCGACCGGGAAAGGGCGGAAGCTGAAACACTTGCCCTTGCCATTGAGGCGGTGGAGGCCGTTGGACTTTCCGGCTATTCGGTTCAGCTTGGCGATCTTGGCCTCTTTGATGCATTGCTGGCAGGCATTGATATGCCAGGGCGTTGGCGGGCGCGTCTGCATCACCATTTCTGGCGCCCTCAAGCTTTTCGCGATTTGCTGGCCCGATTGACCGGAAGCAAACCAGAAACACATCCCTTGGCTTCACGGCTTTCAGGTGAAGATGAAATTGAAGCATTGGAGTTGGTGGAGCGCGTTTTGCAGGACGAAGGCATACCCCTGGTGCCCGGGCGCACGGTTGAAGATATCGCACGCCGCCTACACGAAAGGGCAGCAGACCGCATTGAGCCGCCATTGCCGCGCGAAGCTGCAGAATTGATCGAAGCCTACCTGGCGATCAACGGCTCGCCGCTTGATGCGCTTGATCAGGTGTCTGCGCTCAATCCGCCAGGGCCTGCGGTGGCGCGGGCCTGCGAGGCGCTGGCACGGCGCTGCGTACTGCTTTCAGAATACGGGGTTGACCCATCTGAACTGAAATTCTCCGCTGAATTCGGGCGCAACCTTGAATACTACACCGGCCATGTCTTCCAGATTGAAGTGCCGCACAAGGACCGCATGAAGCAGATTGTTGGTGGTGGCAGGTACGACAATCTCTTGTCTGACATTGGCGCGCCGGAGGCGGTTCCTGCGGTTGGCTTTGCCATTCACTCCGAACGTCTCGTGGGGGTTTTGTGATATGGCCGGTAAGGTGAAAATAGCCATTCCCTCAAAGGGCCGGCTTATGGAAAAAGCCACTGGCATCCTTAACGATGCAGGGTTTGCAGTTGAACGCGCCGGCAATGACAGGGGATATCGCGGCAAGCTGTCGGGTATTGAGAATGTGGATGTGGAGTTTCTGTCCGCTTCAGAAATTGCCTCCCGGCTGCAAGATGGCTCTATCCAGGCGGGCATTACCGGTGAAGACCTGTTGCGCGAAACCATTCACGATTTCGATGATCGGGTTGATATCGCCAAACATCTCGGCTTTGGCCGTGCAGATGTTGTTGTTGCCGCGCCGGAATGCTGGCTTGATGTTCAAAACATGGCGGACCTGGATGAAGTGTCTGTGGCCTACTATGGGGCTCACAAAAGACGCATGCGCGTGGCGACGAAATATCTGAATCTCACCCGGCGTTTTTTCGCCAGCAAGGGCGTTACCCGCTACCGCATTGTCGAAAGCCTGGGGGCAACGGAAGGCGCGCCCGCCGCCGGCACGGCGCAGGTAATCGTTGATATCACCTCGACCGGCTCAACCCTTCAGGCAAACCACCTCAGAATTCTTAATGATGGCGTCATCTTGAAATCGCAAGCCTGTTTGGCTGTGCTGAAGAACGACAAAGGGGCAAGCGAAGTTCTAAAGCCCTTGTTGGCCAAATTTGCTTAAGTGCCAGATGTCACGATTGTGAGTTTGAGTTTCCGTTTGAGGGGCTAGATTTGTTGGCAAATTTGGGGGGAATTGCCGGATTGCTGCGCCAAGCTTTGAAATTTTTTGCGATTTTCTCTCTGCTTTGCGTTCCCGCTGGCGGGTCAAACTTCTCGCAATATCCAGGCTTTGCCAAATGGTATGCGCAGAATCCTCCCTCAGATGAATTCCCGTCTGCTTCGGACAATGCGCTGTTGGCCAAACACCGGCCAGTTGTGTTTCTGCCCAAGGGCCATGACGGACTTGCCGGATTTTATGAAGACTATATTGCCGGCGGGATATTGCGCGATGGCAGCGGAAAGATCATCTCACGCAACGTTACCCAGGATGTTCTGAACGCTCACAAGAACAATCCCGGGGTGAAGTTTTCGCCTGCAAGGTTCACCCGGCCAAACCACTCGTCAGTTTTTGCACGCATTTCGCGGGTGAATACAAACTGGGCCGGACAGGAAATGGCGCTGACATTTCTTACATATCATCTGGTGTTCGCCCGCTCAGGGCTGCCGGGCGGATTGCTGGGCTGGCAGATTCTGGCGCTTGGGGCCATCGGCAATCTCAAAGACTGGCACCAGCTTGATCACTATACGGCGGTTACGCTGATCCTAGATGGTGAAGAAAGCCCAATCGCGGTCATGTTCCAGCAGCATAACAATCTGCGCACGCACATTATCGGCGAAACCATTTCTCTGAACAGCGATATGCGCCCGGAGGTGGATGTGGCTATCGGTTCAAACGAATTGTTTCCCCATAGGGATGGGCGCACCAATTACCGCGCGGTTCCGTTTCCCACACCGCCGGCGATGCGTTATCTCATTGGTTCCGGCGGGCGGCCGTTCCTCACCGCTGACGATATCACCCACCCCCATGAGCGGGCAGAATATGAACTGAGGTTCGTTGCCCCCTCCGATGCGTTCTACACGTTCAAGGGCTATCTGGGGGAAAAGCGCCTGCTGCCAGGCCGCGACGGCCCGCCCGGAGCTGACTTCAACACCTTGCCAGATTTAAAGCCGCTCGATTTGCAAATGCTCTCTGGCTACTGGCGCGAGAAAAATCAGGGCGATATTTTCCGGCTGGAGCGGGCGCTGAAGAAAGAAAAATATTGGCTGGCATTTGCTGAAGCCCAGCGTGATGTGTTTTTCGCAAACGCTGCTTGTGCGCAGCGCTGGGGCGAAAACTGCGCGTTTGATTGACAATGAAAAAAGACCGCCCCGGTTTCCCGGAGCGGCCTTCAGCAATTAGGAGCTGATGTAAGTTTTTATGCTTACATCATGCCGCCCATGCCGCCCATGCCGCCCATGTCAGGCATTGCAGGTGCGCCACCGGCGTCTTTCTTCGGTGCATCGGCAACCATTGCTTCGGTGGTGATCAGAAGACCGGCAACAGAAGCTGCGTCCTGCAGGGCAGTGCGCACAACTTTGGTCGGGTCGATGATGCCTTCAGAAACCAGGTCAACATAGGTTTCGTTCTGTGCATCAAAGCCGAAATTGCCTGACTTTTCTTCAACCTTGCCAACAACGATCGAACCTTCAACGCCAGCGTTTTCGGCAATCTGGCGGATCGGAGATTCCAGAGCCTTGAGCACGATCTTAATACCGGCCTGGATGTCGGAATTGTCGGAAGAAAGTTTGGCAACGGCCTTCTTGGCGCGCAGCAGAGCAGTGCCGCCGCCAGGAACGATGCCTTCTTCAACCGCAGCGCGGGTTGCGTTCAGAGCATCGTCAACGCGGTCTTTGCGCTCTTTCACTTCGATTTCGGTTGCACCACCAACCTTGATCACAGCAACGCCGCCGGCGAGCTTGGCAAGACGCTCCTGGAGCTTCTCACGATCATAGTCAGAAGTGGTTTCCTCGATCTGTGCGCGGATCTGGCCAACGCGGGCAACAATGTCTTTCTTCTTGCCAGCGCCATCAACGACGGTGGTGTCGTCTTTGCCGATGCGCACACGCTTGGCAGTACCGAGCATGTCGATGGTGACGTTCTCAAGCTTGATGCCAAGATCTTCGGAAACAACCTGGCCGCCGGTGAGTATGGCGAGGTCTTCCAGCATTGCCTTGCGGCGATCGCCAAAGCCAGGAGCCTTAACCGCAGCAACCTTCAGGCCGCCGCGCAGCTTGTTGACCACGAGGGTAGCCAAAGCTTCGCCTTCGACATCTTCCGCAACGATGAGCAGCGGGCGTGAAGCCTGAACAACGCTTTCGAGGATCGGCAAGATAGCCTGCAGATTGGAAAGCTTCTTTTCGTGCAGAAGAATGTAAGGGTCTTCCAGCTCAGCAACCATCTTGTCTGCATCAGTGATGAAGTAAGGAGACAGGTAACCGCGGTCAAACTGCATGCC
>JBPCVY010000013.1:0-8112 GCA_051010055.1 Hyphomicrobiales bacterium
AGAGAATGTCGCGCGTCGTGCAACTTTGTGCGACCTTTTGCTTGCAGGTCTCATGCAATGTCCTTTACACCGTCAAACTTCAGCGGGGAATATAATATACCAATTTCCCGCACCTATCGTAATCCGGGCGGATTGGCAATGTTTTTTGCGTGGTTTTCTTTCCCCATGGCAGGTCTTCGACCATGATCTTTGAAAAACTGATTCGGCGCTTTCAATCAAGTGAGCCAGCCGAAAGAACTGTATATGAATCGATTGTGGCACAGGCGCGGCAACCGGCTTTTTACGCTAACGCCGCCGTTCCCGACACGGTTGATGGCCGTTTCGATATGATTGTTTTGCATTTTTGCCTGCTCATCTTGAGATTTAACAAGGATGGATCAGAAGACGCCAAGAAATTCGGCCAAGGCGTATTCGATGAAATGTTCATGGATATGGACCATTCGCTGCGGGAAATGGGCGTTGGCGATCTGTCTGTGGGCAAAAAGATCAAGAAAATGGCGCGGGTTTTTTATGGCCGCGCGACCGCATATGAAAAGGCGTTCAGCGGGGAAGAAGATGCTGAGGCAAATCTTGCCGAAATGATCAGGCGGAACTTCTTTGACGGAGCCGAGAACGGGCAGGGCGCAGAAAATATTGCGCGTTATTGTGTTGCGGTTGCCAAACAGCTGGAAAAACAGTCTGTTGGCGACATTCGCAGTGGTAAGATAGAATTCCCCGCAGCAGGGGAATTTGTTTGATGATAGATGAAAACAAGCAAAGTGCGCCGCCGGAGCTAAGCCATGTGCTGGGCTTGGGCGAAGTCTCAAAGACCGGCGTTGATGTGGAAATTTCCGCCAACGCCGATGAGCGCGAAGCCCTTGCCGGCCGATATGCGATCGAAAGCGTTGATTCCCTGAATGCAAGTTTGCATGTGCGACCTTGGCGAAAGGAAGGACTGCATGTGAAGGGAACGCTCAAAGCAGAGGTCGAACAAACCTGCGTTGTGTCGCTAGAACCTGTTAAAGCAACCATCTCCGCGAAGTTTTCGGTTTATTTCCTCCCGGCGGGAGAAAATGACCAAATCACCCACGGTGAGCTTACTTTGGACCCTGAAAGCGAAGACGAATTGGATGTTCTGTCCGGTGGCACAATCGATCTGGGCGAAGTCGTGGCAGAGCAGCTTGCGGTAAGGCTTGACCCTTATCCGCGCAAGCCGGGAATTGATGCAAGTTCTGTTTTGAAAGAAACCGATGCAAACGGCGATAGCGAAAAGCCAAATCCCTTTGATGTGCTCAAAAGCATAAAAGGGGCAGGTCAGAAAGATATTAAAAGCTGATAATAATTATAACATTTTCGGGCCGCATTGGGGTAGATTGCCCATGGGCTTCGGGGAACTAGTGGGGGGCGCCGGTCCTGTTCATGGCTGCATGACACCGGGGAAGGCTGGCGGAATTAATGACGAAAGAGATTACAGTCGCAATTGATGCGATGGGCGGCGATCAAGGAGCTGAGGTCACGGTGCCAGGTGTTAGTCTGGCATCTGAGCGTCACCCGAATGCGCGATTTGTGCTCGTAGGCGACGAAGCTGCGATTAACAAGAACCTTGAGAAATTTGAACATCTAAGGCAGGTGTCGCGTGTCGTTCATGCGGAAGTGCAAATCGCGATGGATGCACGGCCCAGCCAAGCCCTGCGCTCTGGCCGCAACTCGTCAAGCATGTGGAAAGCCATTGATGTGGTGAAGAAAGGCGAGGCAGATGTTGCGGTTTCTGCTGGCAATACCGGCGCCCTCATGGCCATGGCGAAGGTCATATTGAAAATGATGGCGGAAATTGAACGCCCGGCCATTGCCGCGATTTGGCCAACATTGCGTGGTGAAAGCATCGTCCTTGATGTCGGCGCGACGATTGGCGCTGATGCCAAGCAGCTCGTTGACTTCGCGGTGATGGGCGAGGCCATGGCCAGATCACTGTTCGGGCTGAAAACGCCAACCGTTGGATTGCTGAACATTGGTGAAGAAGAGGTCAAAGGCATAGAAGCGGTGAAAGAGGCTGGGGCAATTTTGCGGAACTCCGATCTGCCGATCGAATATTATGGCTTTGTTGAAGGCAATGACATAGGCAAGGGAACTGTCGATGTTGTTGTTTCTGAAGGGTTTTCCGGCAATATCGCATTAAAGACGGCAGAGGGCACCGCAACCCAGATTGCAGACTACTTGCGTGCGGCCATGCGCCGTAGCTTGTTGACAAAGCTGGGTTACTTCTTTGCGCGCGGGGCATTTAATGCTCTACGCAGCAAGCTCGATCCGAGAACGATGAACGGCGGTGTTTTTCTTGGATTGAACGGAATTGTAGTGAAAAGTCACGGCGGTACGGATGAATTGGGTTTTGCACATGCCGTCGACTTAGGAATTGATATGGCAGAATCAGGTCTGATCTCCCGTATAGCTAGGGATATCGAAAAGAGCCACAGCCAGATGGCTGAACTTGAAGCCGCTCTTGAAACAGAAGATCAGAACTAGGTCAGATAGACCTTGGGGCAAGAAAGCGAATGTTAAGATCGGTTGTGCGTGGGCTGGGTTCATACCTGCCTGAAAAAATTGTAACCAACCAGGAAATTGCTAAGACGGTAGACACCAGCGATGATTGGATCGTTGAGCGGACCGGCATCCGGGCCCGCCACATCGCAGCTGAGGGTGAGTTGACATCTGATCTTGCGGTTGCCGCCGCGAACAATGCGCTGGAAGATGCCAGGCTCTCCGCCCAGGACATCCAGCTGATAATCGTTGCCACATCAACGCCGGATAATACTTTTCCCGCCACAGCCGCCGCTGTTCAGCAACGGTTGGGCATTACCCATGGCGCGGCATTTGACTTGCAGGCAGTTTGCTCTGGCTTCGTTTTTGCTATGGCAACAGCAGATAACTTCATCAAAGCCGGCCAGTACAAACGGGTTCTGGTCATAGGAGCGGAGACGTTCTCGCGCATTCTGGACTGGGAAGACCGGACAACATGCGTTCTTTTCGGTGATGGCGCAGGCGCCGTTGTGTTGGAGGCTGAGGAGGGAACAGGGACTTTGGAAGACAGGGGAATTTTCTCTTCTCATCTGCGCTCTGATGGCCGCTATTATGACAAGCTTTTTGTTGACGGCGGGCCGTCACGTTCCACCAAAGTCGGCCATTTGCGGATGGAGGGCCGTGAGGTTTTCCGCCATGCCGTTGGCAACATTTCTTCCATCATGCAAAAGGCGCTGGACGAGCATGGTTTCAAGCCGACTGACATTGATTGGTTTGTGCCCCATCAGGCGAACAAGCGCATTCTCGATGGCACTGCCCGAAAGTTCGGCATGACCGAGGATAGGGTCATTGTCACTGTAGACCGGCACGGCAACACATCTGCTGCTTCAATTCCTCTTGCGTTGGACGTGGCGGTGAAAGATGGCCGCATCAAACGCGGCGATTTGGTGCTTCTCGAAGCAATGGGTGGCGGCTTCACCTGGGGTTCAGTCATTCTTCGGTGGTAGAAAATTTATTTATTTCAATAATTTAATAGAATATTTTTATAAAAAATGTTAAGTAAACGCCGGAACTGGTTTGTGAATCGGTTATTTTGAAGGGAACTCTTGACCCGGTAGCCCCTGAGCCATAATCTCATGGGAAGGTTTTGGCGTGAAAAGTCTTGAAAAAAAAGAGGGGAAGGCGTTATGGGAGGCAAAACTTTAACGCGCGCGGATTTGAGCGAGTCAGTACACCGAAATGTAGGTCTGTCCCGAACAGAATCAGCTGATCTTGTGAAGTCCGTTCTGGATACGATTTCAGAAAGTGTCGTGCGTGGCGAGACGGTAAAATTATCTTCTTTTGGCACATTTATGGTGCGGCACAAAAATGGCCGGATTGGCCGTAACCCGAAAACGGGTGAAGAAGTTCCGATAACCCCAAGGCGGGTTCTGGTGTTCAGGCCCAGTCATGTGTTGAAAGATCAAGTTAATACCGGCGAATCCGGCGAATAATCGTCGAATCACGGAATAATCTGTAGGATATTTTTCCCATTAGAAGACCGAGTTTGACATTCCAGGCTTTGAAAGCAATGAAGCGAGGCGCGGCGTGGAAAAATCTCCTGAAGCATTTCGAACCATAAGCGAAGTTGGTACGGACCTTGACGTTCCCCAGCATGTGCTGCGCTTTTGGGAAACCAAGTTCAGCCAAATCAAGCCAATGAAGCGGGCCGGCGGGCGCCGCTACTACCGTCCAAACGATGTGGATTTGCTGCGGGGCATCCGGCATTTGCTCTACGGTGAAGGTTACACCATCAAGGGTGTGCAAAAGCTTCTGCGGGAAAATGGGGCAACTTTTGCAATCGAAGTGGGGCGCACAGGTGCGCTTCCCGCTGCTGCGGCCCAGGCAGCCAGCGAAGGCGCGAAAGGCGGAGGTGTTGAGGCCCGGCCCGCTGCAAAGGTAGAGCAATCACCTTCAGAGCTTGGTGAAAAGCAAAGAGATGCGCTGAACAAAGCGCTGAAAGAACTCGAAGCCGCCCGCACGTTGCTCGCAACTTCGTAATCTCTCCAGAAGTAGTTTTTTGATTGCCAACCGGCGCTAGCGCTGATCAGAGCACTCTGCCGATCTTACCGATTTCATCCCCATACAATCAGGCTGATTTTTATCAATCAGTTCGTCTGACTTGTTGGTGATGACCAGTGGGGTGGTTTTCACCACTTGCTGTGCGGGTTTCCTGGTTACGGCGGCGACACGGCGCTTCTTCGCCGGTTTCTTGGTTTTCTTCCGCTTGCTGACGACCTTCCGCTTCTTTTTTTTCTTCTTTTTCATCGTTTTCTTAGGAGCAGGATTTTCAGCCTTTACCTTGCGGTCAGGCTTTGCAGCTGTTGGTTCGATCTTGGCGGCAAGTTGCTTTTGCACTTCCTGCATCAAGACCGAATCAACCGGTGCGACCGCCGGTTCTTCCAGAACAGGTGCGGTGCGTCTGAAGGGAGGATTTCCCTCCGGGGTGGGGCGTGTATAGAAATGCTCAGAATAGCGCGGCGCCTTCAGTTTGAGATTTTCAAACGACGACAGCAATTCGGAACTATCCTTTTCCTCCGGCAATGCCGTTTCGGTTTCTACTGTCTTTTGAACGATAGAGCCCACCGCAGGCCGGTACATGAAAGCAAGCATGATTGCAGCGATTGTGATGCTGGAAAACGTTACCGCCGCACACAGCATGTGCATTCCTGAACGGCTAAAGAAACCGGCGATCTTCCGGTGCCGGGCAGCCAGATAGCTGAGCGTCAAAAGAACCGATGCAATCAGTGCCCAGGCGCAGATGAAAACGACCGCGCTTTGCTGTGAAATATTACTTCGGACCATTTCAACGCCGGCAAACCCAAGACCGGCAATGCTGGAAATGAAAATTGTCGCAACGAATGGCCCCGAAATATCCGTTCCCCGATTGATTGGCCGTTGTCCTGAGGGCCGCTCAGCCTTTTCTGCGGTTCCTGTTTTTCCAGCTTGCGCAGGTATTTGCTCTGAATTTTCGTTTTTTGAAACTGGCAGCACATCGTGCTTTTTCACCGCCGGGCGCGGTGCGTCGTCATCAATGTCGAGTATTTCAATTTTTTCTGGACCCGGTTCGCTGGCCGGGCTGGAGGTTGTTTGTCCGTTCATCTTCCCTCTCCGTCTTCTCCCCAGCCGCCATTATGGTTAATGATCGGCTTGACGACAGAACGGCGTCATGAAGGCGGGAAAAGGACATTTTCAGAAAAAGCGCCACTTTTTCGGCAAATTGTGCGGGGTAAGCCAGGATTTGTGTGTAATAATCAAAACAATCCAATCGCCGAAGAAAAGGTCAGTCGAATGAACATTGATGAATTCGAGGCGCAAATCGCTCTGTTACTTACCCGCATGGAAGGGCAACCGGAGAACAGGCACGATATCTACTTCATGATTCATGAAAAACTGAATGAGCTGCGCGCATCCGGCATGCCGCTCCCGGACGACCTTTTGGAACTGGAGGCGACGCTGGAAAAGGAATTTTCCGCAGAATTGGCGGGTAGCAAGTCCTCTTAGAGTTTACTTCTCATTAGGATCGAGTGTTTGCAGGAATGCAAACAAGTCTCCGATTTGGCGCTCGGTGAGAAACCGGATTGCCAGCATATCAGTGCCCGGCACACCGTTCATGACCTTGTGGAGCGCCTGTTCCGGGCGGTTGCGGGAAATCCAGCCGAGAGAAGATTTATCGCCAAGCTCGCCAATGAGGGTCGCCTTGCCATCATATTGATGGCAATTCATGCAGGCCCCTTCAAAAATTGCGCGGCCGTTTTCTACTTTCCCAAGGGCGATGCCATCGCTGGTGAGGAATGCATCGCGGTTATATTGTCCGATTGAAACAAACAGGGCCAACACTTCGAGAATGGCGTCGTCGAACAATTCGTTGGGGTATTCGGGATGAGCCTCGCGGATGCGCTTGGTCACCGTTTCCAATTCTGTTCCTTCGATATGCTTCAGGTTGGCGAAGGCGTCGGGCATGCCCATTTTGCTCCGTTCGCCGTCTTTTCCCTTATAGTCCCAGCCGTGGCAGCTGACGCAGCGCCAGGTTTCGGATGCAGAGACATCAATGTCTGCCGGGAAGGCCGGATTAGGTTTTTCCGGTGGGTTAATGGCAGTCATCGTCCAGATATTGTCATAGAGCTTGCCGCCAATCGCCAGCACAAATACCTCGCCGAATTCTGCATCTTCGGCGCTGAACGCATCTTGATTTTCGGATACATCCTGCTGCTTGCCCAAAAGGAGCGCCGGGGTGAGAAACACCGACAGGAAAAAGAGCGCAAAGAGTGGAAATTTCAAACGGAGCATTGTGTTTGCCCTCCCAGCTGCAAACCTTGATTGTTCATTTTACGCAGGCCAATTGATTCACACCAAAGCAATTTATCCCTCATGACGCGAAGTAGGGGCTCAGCAACATGGCAACGCAGGTTATGAAGCCCACTACCGGCACCCAGGCGCCAACCGTGTAAACCCCTTTGGGCGCTGGTACATCCATCATTTTAAGCCTGAACAGAGACATGTTGATGAGCGCAAAGATTGTCAGCACGATGCGCGATGTGGCCTCAGAAAGCTCTTCAAGCGGAAAGACGAGGGCAAGAACAAGAACCAGCGCCACCACGGTAATGGTGGCCACTATCGGGGTTCTTGTGAGCGGTGAAACCTGTGCAAAGATTTTCGGCACCGAACCCTGTTTTCCCAGCCCGTAAAGAACTCTGGAGGCCATGATGATTTGCACGATGACGCCATTGAGCGTGGCGACAATTGCAATCAGCGAAATGAGCACGGGCGAGGTGCCCGTGATTTTTTCAAAAACCAGCCGCACCGGAGCGCGCGAGGCGGCAAGTTCATCGATAGGCACGCTCAGCACTGCAACGGCAACCACGGCGACATAAAGCAGTGTGGCGATTATGAGCGTGAGGAAGATGGCGCGCGGCATGAGCCGTTCGGGCTCTTTTGTTTCCTCAGCCAGATTGACAAGGTCCTCAAAACCAATGAAAGCAAAGAATGCAAGAAGCGCAGCTGATGAGACGGCGCCAAGCGCCACCCAGTCGCCCGGATAGGGGATGATTTCAGGCAGCCGAGCCACAAGGCCCGGTTGGAACCATATACCGGCGCCAACCACCACCAAAAGCCCGACAACTTCGACCACCGTGAAGATGCCCGCAAATGTGATGGATTCCATTATTCCCCAAACGGCCACAACACCCAGAATGACAATTACGGTTGTAACAATCATCCAACTTGGGAAGTCCACAAAGTCCAGCATATATCCGGCAGCTCCAATGGCAATTGCCGCTGAAGAAACAGTGCCGGCAAATATCACCAGAATGCCGGTGACGAGTGACAAAAACCGGGAATCGAACCCATGCCTTACATATGCTGCTTCCCCGGCGCTTACCGGGTAGCGGCCAGAGAGTTCCGCAAAGGATGATGCGCTGAACACCATCACCAAAGCGGCGACTACGAACGCGAACGGTGCGTGCAATCCGGCCCTGCCGGCGGTGGCGCCAATGAGCACATAGATGCCGGCGCCGATTGTGACACCCAATCCATAAAGAACGAGCAAGGGAAGGCTCAGCGCGCGGCGCAGTTCGGGTT
>JBPCVY010000014.1:0-9229 GCA_051010055.1 Hyphomicrobiales bacterium
TCTGGGCCCCTGTGGGCCAGAAGTCTCCTGCACCGAGTTTGACCGTCAGTCAGCGAGCGTTAAGATGAGCGAGCACAGTGTTCGTGCCGTTGTCTCCTGGCGCTTCAACGACTTCGGTATGTAATCCAAAATCAACACAAAGATTAAGGGCCCCTTTCGGGGCCCTTTTTTTATGCCATCTCGAAGATACAGATACGATTCGCGTCGCAACTCTTCGCATATTCAGTCAAAATCAACTGAACGGTCACGATGGGAGCCAACTATGACCACCAGCCCCTCATCCGGTTGGGTTTACAACCAGACAATTAAAATGTTTGCAGCCGACGCCGAGCCGGTTTTCGAAGAACAATCCGAGCTTGAAGCTTACTGGGGGCGTGCCTGGGGCGTGGATAATGATGTTGGTACGGTGCGTTCAATACTGGTGCACCGGCCAGGATTTGAGATGGAGATTGTCGATCCAGAAAAACGAATCGATGCCATCGGTTCTTATGGGGATGTTGAGGCCGGCTGGTATTTTCAAAGCGATACGCCTCCCGACATCCCGGCCATGCAGGACCAGCATGATGGGCTGGTTTCCGCACTGAAGGCGGAAGATATAGAAGTACAAGAGGTGGACGGGGTTTCAAATCACCGGCTTAAATCCTGCTATACTCGAGACCCACTGATAATGGTGAAAGGCGGCGCCATCGTTTGCCGCATGGGCGCGCGAATCAGGCGTGGTGAAGAGCTTGCCATTACCAGAACCCTTGCCAAACTGGGGGTTCCAATTTTGCGCACCCTATCAGGAAGCGCCCTCATGGAGGGCGGCAGCTTTGCCTGGATTAATCCCAAAACGGCTGTCATTGGTTGCGGTGTGCGTGTGAACCGGGAAGGTGCAGAACAAGTCGGCGAAGTCCTTGCCCGCCAGGGCGTCAACCTCCTCATCGTCGATCTTGTTGGCTACGATATCCATATTGATGGTGCGTTCTTGATGATCGACAAGGATCTGGCACTGATTGACCCGGACGGCCTGCCCTACTCTTTCATCACCCAATTGAAAGAACTGGGGGTGCAAGTAATTGAAATCAGCCCTCAAGATGACGGCTGGATCGTCAATTCATTGGCGATTGCGCCGGGTAAACTCATCATGCCGGAAGGCGCCAGCGATGCCACCTTGGAAACACTTTCAAAACACGGTGTGACCTGGACCACGATTGCCTACGACAAAATGCATCTCAATGGCGGCGGCATTCACTGCTCCACAACCCCACTTATCCGCGATCGCGCATAACAATTGGAAATAGTAGTCCAAGCTTCTTGCAATGCCGCTGCGCGCTGGCATACGCTATATGCATTCCAGGTCAAAAAACCGGCTGGAACGGCAAAACTAGCCAATCTGATCCGGTCTGTTTAACCGATAAAACAAAAATGACGAACAGGGGGAGTTAGGCATGATTTTCAGAAGTTTGAGCATTGCTGCGATGGGTCTTGGTATGCTCGTCAGCGCACAGGCTGCAGATATCAAACCGGCCGTCGTCTATGATCTTGGCGGGCGCTTCGACAAGTCCTTTAACGAAGGCGTCTACAATGGCGCTGAAAGGTTCAAGAAAGACAAGAACATAGCCTACCGGGACTTTGAAGTGCAAAATGACAGCCAGCGCGAACAGGCGTTGCGAAATTTTGCCCGCAAAGGTTTCAGCCCGATCGTCGCTGTCGGTTTCGCCCACGCTGCTGCCGTAGAAAAAGTGGCCGGCGAATTCCCTGATATCAAGTTTGCCATTATCGATATGGTGGTCGACAAACCGAACGTCAGCTCGATTGTGTTCAAGGAACATGAAGGCAGCTATCTTGTCGGCATTCTGGCGGCCATGGCCTCAAAAACCGGTAAAGTGGGGTTTGTCGGCGGTATGGACATTCCGCTCATCCGCAAATTTGCCTGCGGCTATGTGGGCGGCGCCAAATCCGTCAAAGGTGATGCGGAAGTGTTTCAGAACATGACCGGCACCACTGGTGCGGCCTGGTCTGATCCGGTCAAGGGTGGCGAACTCGCCAAATCCCAGTTCGATCGCGGCGCGGATGTTGTCTATCACGCAGCGGGCGGCACTGGCCTTGGGGTTCTTCAGGCAGCAGCCGATTCCGGTAAACTCGGCATTGGTGTTGATTCCAATCAGAACCATCTTCACCCGGGCAAGGTTCTCACATCCATGCTGAAGCGCGTTGATGTCGCCGCCTATAACACCTTTGATAGCGCCATGAATGACAAGTTTACAGCTGGTGTGCAGGTATTGGGATTGGCTGAAGGTGGTGTTGGATGGTCGCTTGACGACAACAATAAGCCATTGATATCCGATGACATGTTGGCAGCCGTTAAAAAGGCTGAAGAGGATATCAAGTCAGGCGCCGTCAAAGTCCACGACTATATGGCCGACAAGACGTGCCCATACTGATCCCCAACTGAACGGGGCGCGGGACAGATGAATACAGTCAACGGGCAGGATACCACCGCGCCTGCAGCGATTTCCTTGCGCGGAATAACCAAACGCTTCGGCCAGGTTTGGGCGAACCGCGACGTGAATCTGGATATCGCGAAAGGGACGATTCACGGCATTGTCGGGGAGAACGGTGCCGGAAAATCTACTTTAATGTCAATACTTTACGGATTTTACCATGCCGACCAGGGGGAAATCCGTGTAAATGGCAACCCCTGCCCAATACACAGTTCGGAAGATGCCATCGAAGCCGGCATCGGTATGGTCCATCAGCACTTTATGCTGGTGGACAATTTTACGGTGCTTGAAAACGTAGTGCTAGGTGCTGAAGGCGGCTTCACCTTGAGTGAAGGCATCGCCAAGGCGCGCGATGAGCTTGAGCGCCTGGAAAGGGATTACAGCCTCAACGTTCCCCTGGACGAGTTGATTGAAAATCTCGCCGTTGGCCTCCAGCAACGGGTTGAAATATTGAAAGCGCTGTTCCGCGGCGCCGATATACTCATTCTTGATGAACCCACCGGCGTGCTTACCCCGGCTGAAGCGGATCATCTGTTCCGCATTCTGCGCCAGCTGAAGGATCAAGGCAAAACCATCATCCTCGTCACCCACAAGCTGCGCGAGATTATGGCGGTTACCGATGCAGTTTCGGTTATGCGCCAGGGCGAATTGGTTGCAACCAGAAAAACTGCAGAAACCTCCCCTGAAGCCCTGGCCGAGCTGATGGTTGGCCGGCGGGTATTGTTGAGTGTCGAAAAGTCCGCTTCCGAACCGGGCCGGAAAGTTTTGGAACTGGCCAATCTCACCGTTACTGACAATGCCGGAGTTACCCGGGTGGATGACGTTGGATTTTCGGTGCGCGCGGGCGAAATTGTTGGAATTGCCGGTGTGGCGGGCAATGGCCAAAGCGAATTGATCGAAGCGCTGACGGGCTTGCGCCCATTGCAAAACGGTATGGTTTCCATCAACGGCAAAGAGGTTGGCAACGCATCAAAACCGGTGAGCAATATTCGCGGGCTCGGCATGGCTCATGTCCCCGAAGACAGGCATCGCATGGGGCTTGTTACATCGTTTGATGCCGCAGAGAACATCATTCTTGGCTATCAGGATGAAGAAAAATACCAGAGCGGATGGCTGCTGAACCGGCCCGCGATTTTGGAAGATGCTGGCGCAAAAATGGAGCACTTCGACGTGCGCCCGCGAAATCCCAACCTCAAAACGTCCCTGTTTTCAGGTGGTAATCAACAAAAGCTTGTTCTTGCCCGAGAAATAGAACATGACCCGGACTTGCTGATAGTCGGCCAACCCACTCGCGGTGTGGACATTGGCGCTATCGAGTTCATTCACCGCCGGATTATTGAAATGCGTGATGCCGGTAAGGCAGTTCTGCTCATTTCGGTGGAGCTTGATGAAATCAGGGCCTTGTCAGATAGGGTCTTGGTTATGTTTGCCGGAAAAATTGTCGGCGAGCGGCCTCCGGAAACTCCTGAAGCCGAACTGGGCCTGTTGATGGCAGGCATTCAAGATGGCAAGGCTGCCTGATGGCCGGCCAAGGAGAACTTCCCCGCTGGGCAACCGCTTTCGCCCTACCTGCGCTGAACTTGATTGCAGCGCTGTTTGTTTCCGGCCTCGTCGTGCTGATGATTGGAGAAAACCCCATCGAAGTGGTGCAGCTTCTGTTATGGGGCTCGTTCGGTTTCGGTGAAGGCATCGGCTATACGCTGTTTTACACCACCAACTTCATTTTCACCGGCCTTGCCTTTGCTGTTGCGTTTCAGGCCGGCCTTTTCAACATTGGCGCGGAGGGCCAGGCATCTCTTGGCGGATTGGGTGTTGCGATTGTTTGCCTGTATCTCGACTTTTTGCCTCTGCCAATCCTTGTGCTCGTAGCAATAGCGGCTGCAGGTCTTTTTGGCGCGGGCTGGGCGTTCGTTCCCGGCTGGTTGCAGGCGCGGCGTGGCAGCCATGTTGTCATCACCACCATCATGTTCAATTTCATCGCCGCTTCAGTGATGGTGTATCTGCTTGTGAATGTGATGACGCCTGAAGGTTCCATGCAGCCGGAATCGGCGACTTTTGCAGAAGATGCACGGCTGCCTTTCTTGCATGATGTCTTGGGTTTTTTCGGCATCATGATAGCAAAATCACCCGCTAACCTCGCGTTTGTCTGGGCGCTTATATGTTGTGCCGGTTTTTGGGTTCTCACCTGGCATACCAAACTCGGCTATGAGCTCAGAACGGTTGGCGCCAATCCAAATGCAGCCGCCTATGCAGGCATGCCGCCGGATAAGCTTGTCATGATTGCCATGTCCCTTTCCGGCATGCTGGCGGGGTTCATGGCGCTCAATGAGATTATGGGTAACCAGCACCGCCTTATCCTCGACTTCACCGCAGGATATGGCTTTGTCGGCATCGCCGTGGCGCTTATGGGGCGCTCGCATCCAGTTGGAATTATTTTTGCGGCCCTGTTGTTTGGCGCCCTTTATCAAGGTGGTGCGGAACTGGCTTTTGAGAAACCGAAAATCACACGCGATATGGTGGTTGTCATTCAAGGGCTGATTATCTTTTTCGCCGGCGCCATGGAGCATCTTTTCAGGCCACACCTGCAAAGACTGCTCGTTAAATCCCCTCCAAATAGTGCGGAGGCGGAAGCGTAAGCCATGGAAGTCATTACTTTCATAGCGCTTATCATCGATTCTGCCGTACGGCTCTCGGTGCCACTTCTTTTCGCCTGCCTGGCGGGGCTTTATTCGGAACGCTCAGGTATTTTCGATATCGGCCTGGAAGGAAAAATGCTTGGCGCTGCCTTTGCTGCAGGCGCGATGGCCGCGGTTACCGGTTCTGCCTGGGCCGGATTGACCGCCGGCATAGGGGTTTCCTTAGGGTTGGCGCTTTTGCACGGGTTTGCATGCATCACCCACCGGGGCAATCAAATTGTCTCCGGCGTTGCCATCAACATTCTGGCCGTCGGCTTGACAGCCCAGCTAGGCTCAACATGGTTCCAGCAAGGAGGCCAAACGCCGAAACTTCCGAATACAGCTCGTTTTTTGGACATAACCCTGCCCTTTTCCTGGGAATTGGCGCCGGTACCCATCATTGGACATATCTACTCTGAAATCATGTCCGGCCACGGGATATTGGTTTATCTGGCTTATCTGGCAGTTCCGCTCACATGGTGGGTCCTATACCGTACCCGGTTTGGCTTGCGGCTGCGCGCCGTTGGCGAGAACCCCGCAGCGGTTGATACAGCCGGAATCTCCGTTACCTGGCTCAGATACCGCGCGGTAATTTGTTGCGGGATTTTGTGCGGGTTTGCCGGCGCGTATCTTTCCGTTGAACAAAGCGCCGGCTTTATCAGGGACATGACGGCTGGTAAGGGCTTTATAGCGCTGGCAGCGCTCATTTTCTCCAAGTGGCGTCCCATCCAAGCCCTCGGTGCTTGCTTCCTGTTCGGATTGCTCGACGCGGTCGCCATCCGCCTGCAAGGCGCAGAGCTGCCAATTATAGGTGAAGTACCGGTTCAATTTATGCAGGCAGTACCTTATATTTTAACGGTAATTCTGCTTGCGGGTTTTGTTGGCCGTGCCATTCCTCCACGTGCAGGCGGCATTCCTTATGTGAAAGAAAGATGAACCATGAGTGAGCAGTTGTTCCAAGCCGCAATAGAGGCCATGTCGAAATCGCACTCTCCTTATTCGGAGTTTCCCGTGGGCGCTGCGATACTCTCGGAAACTGGCCGCATCCACGCGGGCTGCAATGTGGAAAATGCCAGCTTTCCAGAAGGGGCTTGTGCAGAAACAACAGCCATTGGCCATATGATTGTTGCCGGAGACAGAAAGATATTGGAAATAGCGGTGGTTGCTGCGAAAAAACCCTTAATTACGCCGTGTGGCGGCTGCCGCCAGCGCATTGCTGAGTTTGGCGCCCCAGAGACGATTGTTCACTTGTGTAACGGGAACGGCGTCGTCCAGTCCATTCCCCTCGCCGAACTGCTGCCCAAGGCCTTTGGCCAAGAAGCGCTCTAAATACCGGCGCCGGGAACTGTTGGAGATTTGAACGAATGAATACCCTAGAAGAAACCGCCCGGCGCGCTATTGCCCTCCTCGATCTCACAAATCTCAATGACGAGTGTTCGAACGAGGATATTGAATCCCTGTGGAAGACAGCACAGACGGCGGGAGGCAATGTGGCAGCTGTGTGCATTTGGCCCCAATTTGTGCCATTGGCGCGCAAATTGCTGTCAGGAACCGGCATTAAAGTGGCAACAGTTGCCAACTTTCCCCATGGCAACCCTGATTCTGACGCAGCTGCCCAGGAAGTTGCCGAAGCAATTGCTAACGGTGCCGATGAAGTCGATATCGTTATTCCATGGAAAGCCATAAAAGATGGCGATACGGAAACCGCGACAGCGGTGGTAACGGCGTGCCGCAAGGAAGTGCCTGCAAATCGCAGGTTAAAAGTCATCCTTGAAACGGGCGAACTTGCAGATGAACGCCTAATCCGCACTGCTTCAGGCATCGCCCTTGAGGCAGGGGCGGACTTCATCAAGACATCAACCGGCAAGGTGCCTATCAACGCAACCCCGGAATCAGCAGCAATCATGCTGGAGGAAATCGCCGGAAGCGGCAAAATGGCAGGCTTCAAGGCTGCCGGCGGCATCAAGACAACAGAAGATGCAGGCGCATACCTTGCCATTGCCGACAAGATTATGGGGCCTGATTGGGCAGGCCCGACCAACTTCCGGTTTGGGGCAAGTGGCGTTTTGTCAGATTTACTGGCAAGTCTTGGTTTCGCGGAGCGAAAAGCTCCTAAAGACGGTTACTGACACCCATGCTTGCGCAGGAAATCATCCGTAAGAAGCGCGATGGCGCTGCGGTTTCCAATGAGGAAATCGCCTTCCTGATAGATGGAATTTCGCGGGGAACCGTGAGCGAAAGCCAGGGCGCAGCTTTTGCAATGGCGGTGTTTTTTCAGGGCATGAACACCGATGAACGGGTTGCGCTCACGCTCGCAATGCGCGATTCCGGCACGGTTCTGGATTGGGCAAGTGCACAGCACGACGGCCCGATTGTGGACAAGCATTCCACCGGCGGTATTGGCGACAATGTCTCACTGATGCTCGCGCCCATGTTGGCGGCGTGTGGCGCCTATGTGCCGATGATTTCCGGGCGCGGCCTTGGCCACACCGGCGGCACACTCGATAAGCTTGATTCCATTCCCGGCTATCAAAGCCGGCCGGACTTGGAGTTGTTCCGAAGTGCGCTCAAAACCGCAGGCTGCGCAATTATTGGCCAGACGAGTGATTTAGCGCCTGCGGACAAAAAGCTCTACGCCATTCGCGATGTGACGGCGACGGTGGAATCCATCCCCCTCATTACCGCGTCAATCCTATCGAAGAAGCTTGCTGCCGGACTTGATGCTCTGGTTCTTGATGTCAAAACCGGTTCGGGCGCATTCATGGTGGCAGAAGAAGACGCAAGGTCCCTGGCGCGAAGCCTGGTCGATACGGCAAATGGCGCGGACCTTGCCACAAGCGCTCTTATAACAGCGATGAACCAGCCATTGGCCTCTGATGCAGGTAACGCGGTTGAGGTCCTCAATGCCATAAGATTTCTCAACGGTTCTGAACGCTCCGAAAGGCTCTTTCAGGTGGTGTGCGCGCTGGGATGTGAGCTTTTAATCCTTTCCGGCCTGGCACAAGGCTCCGAAGAGGCGCAAGCCATGCTCGATCAAGCACTTGAAAGCGGCCAGGCGGCGGAGAAATTTGAGAAAATGGTCGCCGCACTCGGAGGCCCTTCAGGTTTGATTGAACGCCCGGAGGCCTACCTCCCTGCGGCGGAAGAAACAGATTCTGTCTTTCCAACTGAAGAAGGTGTTGTTTCTGAAATCGACACCCGTGCTGTTGGGGTTGCAGTCATCGAGCTGGGCGGCGGACGCCGGCGCGTTGAAGATACAATCGACCACTCTGTTGGGTTCAGCCAGCTTGCTCAACTCGGAGAAAAAGTTGACTGGCGGCACCCTCTTGGCCTTGTTCATGCCCGCAATAAAGAAGATGCAGAAAGGGCTGCCCTGGCCTTACAGGCTGCCTACAAAATCGGCCAGTCAGCTGAGCCGTCTTGTGCGGTCATAGACACCATCCCATATCAAACGCCATGACCCGCGCATTCATACTTGTTCTCGATTCCTTCGGCATTGGTGCTGCGCCAGATGCTGCCCAGTTTGGTGATGAAGGCTCCGATACCCTCAGCCACATCGCCCAAGCCTGTGCTGACGGCAAAGCAGACCAGATAGGACTGCGTGCCGGGCCATTGAATGTTCCCAATATGAACGCCCTCGGCCTTAGCCGCGCGGCACATTTGTATAAGGGCACATTTCCAGCCGGGCTGAACGGTGCTGCACCTGAAACCGGTCAATGGGGGTATGCGGTCGAGAAGTCCCGGGGCAAGGACACGCCATCGGGCCATTGGGAAATTGCTGGTGTTCCCGTGCAGTTCGACTGGGGTTATTTTCCCAAAGAAGAACCGGCTTTCCCGGTAGAACTTACAGAAGCAATCATCAAAACAGCTGGCTTGCCGGGCATACTCGGCAACAAGCATGCCTCCGGAACAGCAGTTATTGAAGAGTTTGGCGCTGAACAAATGCGCACCGGAAAGCCAATTGTCTATACCTCAGCAGATTCCGTCATCCAAATTGCTGCCCATGAAGAGGTTTTCGGCCTTGAAAGGCTCTATGAGCTCTGTCTTACCACCCGCAAGCTTGCCGAC
>JBPCVY010000015.1:0-9161 GCA_051010055.1 Hyphomicrobiales bacterium
CGCGAGCTGTACAACTTCAAAATCGAAAATGTCGACGCCTACTAGAGGTCTTTGCTGAAATGTCAGACATGAAAACCATGAAGCTTCGTAAGTCGGGAACATTCGACGACTATTCCATCGACTATATCCGGCAGGCAGCACAATCCGGCCTTTACCGCATCCGCGGGTTCGGCGCCAAGCGCCACATTCCAAGTTTCGATGACTTGCTCATGAAGGGTGCTTCCATGTCGCGTTACCCGCTTGAGGGGTACCGCGAAAAGTGCACCACGGCGGTTACCCTTGGTACGCGCTATGCCAAAAAACCCATCGAACTCAAGACGCCCATTACCATTGCGGGCATGAGTTTCGGCTCCCTTTCCGCCAATGCCAAAGAAGCCCTTGGCCGCGGCGCCAGTGAAGTGGGCACCTCAACCACCACCGGCGATGGCGGCATGACGCCGGAAGAGCGCGGCCACTCTACCCAGCTCGTCTATCAGTATCTTCCCTCGCGCTATGGCATGAACCCGGATGACTTGCGCAAGGCGGACGCCATTGAAGTGGTGGTGGGCCAAGGCGCCAAGCCCGGCGGCGGCGGCATGTTGCTGGGCCAGAAAATCACCGAGCGCGTTGGCGAAATGCGCACCCTTCCCGTAGGCATAGACCAGCGCTCAGCCTGCCGCCACCCGGACTGGACGGGGCCGGATGATTTGGCCATCAAAATCCTGGAATTGCGCGAAATCACCAACTGGGAAAAGCCCATTTATATAAAGTGCGGCGCAGCCCGGCCTTATTATGACACCGCTCTTTCTGTGAAAGCCGGTGCTGATGTGGTTGTCATCGACGGTATGCAGGGCGGCACGGCAGCAACCCAGGATGTGTTTATTGAGCATATTGGCCAACCGACCCTGGTGGCTGTTAAGGAAGCGGTTCAGGCGCTGAAAGATCTTGATATGCACCGCAAGGTGCAGCTCATCGTCGGCGGCGGCATTCGTTCAGGAGCTGATGTTGCAAAGGCGCTGGCCATGGGGGCAGATGCCTGCTCAATTGGCACCGCGGCGCTCATCGCACTTGGCGACCAGGACCCGCACTGGGAACAGGACTATCACAAGCTCGAAACGGCAGCTGGGTGCTGGGAAGATTATCAGGACGGTACCGATCCCGCCGGCATCACCACCCAGGACCCGGTTCTGCAGCAAAGGTTGGACCCGGAAAAGGCCGGTCACCGGTTGGCGAACTATCTGCGCGTCTTGACCCTGGAGCTGCAAACGGTGGCGCGCGCCTGCGGCAAGAGCCATGTGCATAATCTTGAGCCGGAAGATATGGTGGCGCTCACGGTTGAAGCCGCCGCCATGGCCGGTATCCCGCTTGCAGGCACAAACTGGATACCGGGCCAAGGGCAAAGCTAAACCCTAGTTATTTGCGATTTGCTTGGCTTTATCGACCAGCACCTCGGCCTGGCGGATTGAGGCGTAATCGATAAGCCTGCCATCCAGTGATACCGCGCCTTTGCCTTACGCTTCAGCTTCCGCCATGGCTTCAAGAATGCGTTTTGCCTTTGTCACTTCTTCTTCCGATGGGCTCATAACCTCGTTAGCAAGCGCAATCTGGCTCGGATGGATAGCCCATTTGCCTTCGCAGCCAAGAACCGCTGCCCGTTTTGCTGCCGCCTTATAGCCATCAGCATCAGAAAAATCGCCAAACGGGCCATCAATGGGCCTGAGGCCATTCGCCCGGGCGGCGACCACCATGCGCGATAAGGCGTAGTGCCACATATCACCCCAGTGAACCTCGCGGCTGCCATCTTCCACCGGGTCGGTGAGCACGGAATAATCATTGTTCACCCCGCCGATAATCGTCGTGCGGGCGCGGGTGCTGGCGGCATAATCGGCAACGCCGAAATGCAGGCTCTCATTGCGCTTTGATGCAGCTGCGATTTCAGAAACATTCTGCATGCCAAGCGCCGTCTCAATAATGTGCTCAAAACCGATACGCTTTTTATATCCCTTAGCATGTTCAATCTGGGTCACCATCATGTCGACAGCATAGACATCTGCAGCGGTTCCAACCTTGGGGACCATGATCAGATCAAGCCGCTCACCGGCCTGCTCCACAACGTCAACAACATCGCGGTACATGTAATGGGTATCGAGCCCGTTAATGCGCACGGATATGGTTTTGTTGCCCCAGTCCACATCGTTCAGGGCTTCAATAATGTTCTTCCTGGCCTGTTCCTTTTCATCAGGCGCAACCGCATCCTCGAGGTCCAGAAAAATAACGTCCACATCAGATTTCGCCGCTTTTTCAGATATTTGCGGCTGACTGCCCGGAACCGCCAACTCGCTTCTGTTCAGCCGTGCCGGGGCTTGCTCAATTGGAAAAAAACTCATCCGTTCATCCTCTAACTGTTTTTCGTTGTTCTGTTGTTTTGTGGTGGCGTAAAAAATTCCGCACTTTCAAAAAATGAAATTTGCACTACTTTTTGGCATACCCCTCAAGTGCGTCCAGATCAGATCTTGAAGCAGAGCCTTCATCGAATTTTGATGCGTAGTAAAATGCCACCGCTTCGGAGCGGTTGTGCACGTTCAGCTTGTCAAAAAGATTGCTGAGATGGAACTTGACCGTGTTCACCGAAATGGTGAATTGCGCGGCAAGCTGCTTGTTGGTTTTCCCTGTCGCCAACTCCTCAAGCAACGTCTTTTCCCGGGCGGTGAGGTGCGCCGTCGGGTCGTGGCTCGACTCGCGCACATCAAGAAACGGAAACACCATCTGGCCGCCGGCAATCGCTGCCGAGTAAAAGAACAGGCACTTCCCATGGACATCCACGAATACCAAGCCAAGGACATTCTTCGCGACTTTGGTGTTGAAACGCCAAACGGTGCCATAGCGTACAGCCCGGAGCAGGCGGCATACCGCGCCCGCGAACTGGGTGGCGAACGCTGGATTGTTAAGGCGCAAGTTCATACGGGTGGTCGTGGGAAGGCCGGTGGCGTCAAAATTTGCGACAGCGATCGCGAGATTTTGGATGCCGCCAACGAGATGCTTGGCAAGCGTCTCGTCACACACCAAACCACTTCACAAGGAAAAGGCATTTACCGACTCTATGTGGAAGCAGCTGTTGCCATTGACCGGGAGATTTATCTCGGCTTCGTGCTCGACCGCACGACCCAGCGCATCATGGTGGTTGCTTCTGGTGAAGGGGGAATGGAAATTGAAGCAATCGCTGCGGAAAAATCGGATTCGATCGTGCGCTGCTCGGTTGATCCAGCCGTCGGCCTTTTGGACTTCCAGGCCCGCGAATTAGCATTCGCGCTTGGCCTTGCTCTAGGCCTGGTTTCCGAAATGACAAAAACTCTCAACGGTTGCTACCGCGCTTTCCGCGAACTTGACGCCACAATGGTTGAGGTAAACCCCCTGGTGGTGACCAAAGATAACCGGGTGCTGGTTCTCGATGCCAAGATGACATTCGACGACAACGCCCTTTTCCGCCATTCGAGCGTGGCGGAATTGCGTGATAAGAGCCAGGAAGACCCGCGGGAAAGCCGCGCGGCGGACCGCGGCCTCAACTATGTCGGGATTGAAGGCAATATCGGCTGCATCGTAAACGGCGCCGGCCTCGCCATGGCAACAATGGACACGATCAAACTTGCTGGCGGTTAACCGGCGAACTTTCTCGATATTGGCGGCGGGGCAACCCCTGAGCGAGTCGCAAAAGCGTTCCGGCTGGTCAAATCTGACGAGAATGTTGAAGCAATTCTGGTCAACATCTTCGCCGGCATTAACCGTTGCGACTGGGTTGCCCAGGGAGTGGTTCAGGTTTTGCAGGAAGAACAGATCGACATCCCCGTCGTCGTACGCCTGTCAGGTACGAATGTTGAAGAGGGGCAAAAGATACTCGCCGAAAGCGGCCTGCCCATCATTCGCGCTTCTAATCTGAGCGAAGCAGCAGAACGCGCCGTTCAGGCCGCACAAAGCGTTGGTTTTTAGAGATATTTAAAGGGCAGGTTCCGTGGCCATTCTCCTCAATAAAGATACAAAGGTAATTGTGCAGGGCATTACCGGCCGCATGGCCCAATTCCATACCCGGGAAATGCTCAACTATGGCACCAAGGTTGTTGGCGGCGTTGTTCCAGGAAAGGGCGGAGAAACTGTTGAAGGTGTTCCTGTATTCGACACCATGAAGCAGGCAATTGCCGCAACTGGCGCAGATGCCAGCCTTGTGTTTGTGCCCCCTCCCTTTGCCGCTGATTCCATCATGGAAGCTGCCGATTGCGGTATCCGCTACTGTGTTTGCATAACTGACGGCATTCCCGCCCAGGACATGATCCGGGTAAAGCGTTACATGTACCGCTACCCACGCGAACGGCGCATGATTCTCACCGGTCCCAATTGCGCCGGCACGATATCCCCGGGCCAGGCAATGCTTGGCATTATGCCGGGTCACATTTTCACCCCGGGGCGGGTTGGAATTGTCGGGCGGTCCGGCACCTTGGGTTATGAGGCCGCATCACAGCTCAGTCAGCTTGGCAACGGTGTTTCCACCGGCGTGGGCATTGGCGGCGATCCCATCAATGGTTCGTCTTTCCGCGATATTCTCGAGCACTTCGAAAAGGATGAGGACACCGATCTGGTTTGCCTGATCGGTGAAATTGGCGGCCCGCAAGAGGCCGAGGCCGCCGCCTACATCCAGGATAATATGAGCAAACCCGTTGTTGCCTACATTGCAGGGCTCACCGCCCCGAAAGGGCGCACCATGGGCCATGCCGGGGCGATTGTTTCCGCGTTCGGCGAAAGCGCCACCGAAAAGGTCGACACCCTCTCTGCAGCTGGCGTCACCGTTGCCGAAAACCCGGCAGTGATCGGTGAAACCATCCGGACTGTGATGTCGAAGCTTTCGTAAACTCAAGGGGGATTTGTGATGATGAATGCGCCACGAGTATTGGTAACGCGCCGCTGGCCGGAACCGGTAGAAGCTCAGCTCTCTGAACTTTACGATGTCAAGTTGAACACCGGCGATAAACCCCTTTCGCCCAGCGAGATGCGTTCTGCTGTAAGCGAATTCGATGTTATTTTACCGACACCCTGAATGCGGATGTCATCGACGTTGAGAACGCCCGCACGAAGATTATGTGCAACTAAGGCGTTGGCTTCAGCCATATCGACACCGAAGTGGCCAAAGACAAAGGCATTACCGTCACCAACACGCCTGATGTGTTGAGCGAGTGCACAGCCGACATCGCCATGACACTAATGCTCATGACCGCACGCCGCGCAGGTGAAGGCGAACGCGAACTGCGGTCCAATTCTTGGACGGGCTGGCGCCCTACTCATATGCTCGGCACCAGGTTGACCGGCAAAACCCTCGGCATTATCGGTTTCGGCCGCATTGGTCAGGAAGTGGCGAAACGCGCCCATTACGGTTTTGGCATGCGTATAATCGCCTTTAACCGCTCGCAGATTTCAACCGAAGCGCTGGCGCAAACCAACGCCGTTCAATTCCCCAGCATTGATGAATTGCTGCCGAAGGCAGACTTTGTGTCCCTGCACTGCCCAGGCGGTGATGCGAACCGTCATCTCATCGATGCGCGCCGACTCGACCTCATGAAACCGGATTCCATTTTGATCAACACCGCGCGCGGCGAGGTCGTTGACGAGCGTGCGCTAGTGCAGGCTTTGTGGTTTGAGACCATTGGTGGCGCCGGATTGGATGTTTTTGATGGCGAACCGCAAGTTTATGGCGATTTGCTCACTTGCGAAAAGGCTGTTCTTTTGCCACACCTCGGCAGCGCCACGGCAGAAACCCGCGAGGCAATGGGTTTTCGGGCGCTTGATAATTTAGCAGATTTTTTAAGCGGCAATGTTCCGCGTGATAAGGTTGTTTAAGCGTGGGTATTACTCAGTTTCCGCTTGAAGCAAGGTTTCCAGAGTCAGTCAGTTCAGCAGATGAGTGCACCCGCTATGTGATGACATGGCTTTATGAATTGCTGGCAGAAATTGTTGAAAGCAAAAGCCCCGGTGCTGCGCAGTTTCTTGCCACAGATGCCAGCATTCCCCTGCGCCATGGCAATGACGCCATTCCCGCACTGCAGGCGATCAATGTCTGGTTCAATCTTCTGAAAATCGCAGAGGAAAACGCTTTTGCGCGCAAACGCCGCCAGTCTGACAGGGCCGCCAAGCGCAAACACCTCAAATGCACATTCGCCAATGAAATGAAACAGATTGCCGAACTGGGCAAGTCTGCTGATGACATTCGCGAAGCCGCACGCGATGGGTATGTTGGCCCAACGCTTACGGCCCATCCAACAGAAGCCAAGCGCATCAGCGTTCTGGAAATCCACAAACGCATTTCCAGGCGCCTGGAAGCAATTACCGATCCTTTTTTGTCCACAAGCGAGGTTGATCAGGCAATTGACCTTCTTGTCGCCGATATTGAGGTTTTGTGGCTCACCGGCGAACTGCGCAGAAAGCGCCCCACACCGGAAGAAGAGGTACTTTGGGGCGCGCAGTTCTTTAAGGACAGCATTATCAAGGCTACAGCCAGCATTTCTGAGAACTATCAGCGCGCCTGGGCTGAGGTTTTTCCAGAAGATGGCGATGTGTGCGAACCACGGGTGCGCTTTCATTCCTGGATTGGGGGCGATAGGGACGGCAATCCCCATGTCACGGTGAAAACCACCAAGTTTGCGGTTGCAACATACAGAAAGACTGCAATCAAGGCGCTCCACCGCGCCATGGTTTTTGCGGTGCGGAATCTTTCCATCAGCGATTCCATCGCAGCTGTTCCAGAGCCCTATCTGAAGAACCTGAAAGGCATCATCGCAAGTAGCGGCGATGGTGAAACTGTCGCCAAGCGCAATTCCGGTGAACGCATCCGCCAGGCGCTGCATGCGATGACACTAAGGCTGGCGCAAAATGCAGGTGAAGAAGAAGGCGTTGCGCCGTACAAGAGTGTTGCCGCTTTTATTGATGACCTGACAACCGTCGAAGAGGCGCTGGATGCTATCGGCTCTGAAAGGCTTGCCCGGCATTATGTCCATCCGATCCGCTATTGCGCTGAAACTTTTGGCTTTCGCACGGTAACCCTTGATGTCCGGCAAAACTCGGATGTGGTGACGCGAACCCTTGAGGCTGTCTGGGCGGCAGGGAATGAAAACAAACCCGTACCGGTCTTCGGTTCCACGGACTGGGCGAAGAAACTGCGCGATGAGCTGGCCGCCCCGCAACTAGAGCTTCCAGCAGATGCCGGCTTTGGCGATGAGGCATCTGAGCTGCTCTCCCTATTGCGGCTGATGAATTCGGTTCAGGACAGTGTTGATCCGCAGGCCATCGGACCGTTCATTCTGTCTACGACCCGCTCAGCTGAAGATTTGTTCGCGGTTTACCTTCTGGCTAAATATGCAGGCTTTGTGGACGGCTCTGACGAAAACCAGACCATTCCGCTCAACGTGGTGCCGCTGTTTGAGACAATTGACGATTTGCGCGCTGCGCCCGAGATACTTCAGAACCTTCTTTCAAACCCGGTTGTCCGGCGCTCCGTGGAGGCCGCAGGCGGGCGGATTGAAGTCATGCTGGGCTATTCGGACTCAAACAAGGATGATGGCTTTTTCTTCTCCTCCTGGGAGCTCAACAAAGCGCAAAAGGCAATCACCGCAGCAGTAAGCAGCGCCGGGTTCGAGGCAAGCTTCTTCCACGGCCGTGGCGGCTCTGTCAGCCGTGGCGGCGCCCCCACGGGCCGCGCAATTGCCGCGCAGCCGGCAGGAACCATTCGCGGAAGCTTCCGCACGACCGAACAGGGCGAAGTTGTTTCGACAAAATATGCAGATGCAGGCATGGCGCGTTATCAGCTCGAACTGCTGACCTCCTCGGTTCTTGCCCACAAGCTTAAATCTGAACAAGAGCCGGAGCTGCGCCATAACGCGGCATTTGATGAGGCAATGGAGGCCCTTTCGAACACCTCAATGGGCCATTACCAGGCGTTGCTCAACAAACCGGGCTTTCTTGAATATTTCCGCCAGGCAAGTCCGGTGGAAGAGCTTGCCCGCCTGAAGATGGGCTCGCGCCCGGCGCGCCGTTTTGGGGCAGATTCCCTATCGGATTTGCGTGCGATTCCCTGGGTCTTCGCCTGGTCGCAAAACCGCCACATGATCTCAAGCTGGTACGGTTTCGGCACGGCAATCGAGACCTTGCGCGAAACCCACGGAAAAGTTGGTGAGCAGATGCTTGCGGACATGTTCGACCAATCGCGCTTGTTCCGCCTGATTGTCGATGAAGTTGAGAAATCGCTTTATCACACCGATCCCAAGATTGCGCGCAACTACGCCTCTCTGGTCGAAAATAATGCTGCCCGTGATGCGTTCTGGGGCGAGTTCTCAGCAGAGTATGAGCGCTGCTGCAACGCGGTTTTCTGGCTTACCGGGCAAAGCGGCCTTGCTATCCGCTTCCCGGCCTTCCGCAGCAGCTTCTTGCGTAACGCACCGCTTCTTGCCCGCACCCACGAACTGCAGGTGCATCTGTTGCACGAGTTGCACAGCCAGCCCAACAAGGCCGTCAGCGCGGTGCCGCTGCTACAGACCATGAACTGCATTTCAACAGGACTTGGCTGGACCGGCTAGGGTTCTATTGGCTAGCATCGCCTCCAGGCTGAGCGAATTTCAACTGGAGGCGGTATATGCGGGCCTTTTTTCATCCAGACCAAAGTCTGCATGATCCTAAGCAATTCATGCGGGTCGGTAAAATAAGCGATCCGCAAGACGTGCCTGCGCGCACGGAAAAACTCCTGAAAGGCCTTGCCGCGGCCGCAGTAACTGTGGAAGCGCCTGAAGATGCCGGCCTTGAGCCGGTGCGGAAAGTCCACAACCCAGGTTATCTTGAGTTTCTGGAAACGGCCTACGGAAGATGGCGCATGATTGAGAGCGCGGGCCCGGAAGTGTTGCCGAATGTCTCCCCTTACTGGAACGGTAGCCCGGACCATGATTTCCGGCAGGCTTGCAGGCCAAATTCAATTGTCGCGCAGGCCGGATTTTACCTGGGCGATCTGGCCGTACCGATCGGCGAAAACACCTGGCGCTCATGCATTAAATCTACCCACAGCGCCGTGGCGGCGGCAAATGCAGTGATTGCAGGCGATAGATTTGCTTACGCTTTGTGCCGGCCGTCGGGCCATCATGCCCGCGCAGACAGGGCAT
>JBPCVY010000016.1:0-5299 GCA_051010055.1 Hyphomicrobiales bacterium
CAATAATGGGTGGTGCCAGGTACCGCGGGCATAGTTCACCCCCTGACCCGGCCCGGCCAGAAAAGCGCACGGCCTTCCCGGTTTGCCTGCCCCGTCATCTTTGGCAACTACAACCAGGTAAGGCTCACCTGAAAGCGGCATGAATGCCTGCGAGCCAAGCGGGTGGCGCTCCATCATGGAGATGGCGATGGGCGCGGAAAAAGGCGCTCCCTCAAAAATACTGATGATAGCCTTACCGCCAGAAGAGCCCACATCAGCTGCCGCCAATGCGTGAAATCTCTGGGTCGTGCCATTGTTGATTGGAAAGGAATGTGCGCCCTCTGTTTCAATGACATCGCCAAAGGGCCTGAAACCTTCACAGGTGAGAAGTTCTACATTGAGGGCTTCCGGCCTCATTTTGCAACTTTCCCGAACAAGCGCAGCCTGCTCACCCCGCCGTCTGGAAAAATATTGAGCCGAACATGGGTAATCGGGCCGAGATCGGCAATTCCATCATTGAACTCATGAATAATATCGGCGCTCAATTTGGTTTGGGGAAAAAGCTCCGGCCATTCTTCGCTGCCCTCGCCCCGAGATTCCCCGTCAATGCGCGCACCCTGCAGGGAAAACCGGTCGGGAAAATTGCCTTTGAAATGACAGGTATCGATGACAATTTTATCAACGGTTCCTGCCGATCCAAGGCGCAAAACCGCCCAGTCATTTCCAGGCACACGGCGGCGCGCTGTCTCCCAGCCATCGCCCATATTCACCCCGCGGCCAGGCGCCAGCATGTTCGCCGGCGCACCGAAATGAGAATCGTTGCACGCAACCGCCCTGCCGCCGTTTTCAACCGCCAGCAAATCAATGGTTTCGTTCTCGCCGATGGATGAGAAGTCCACCTCCACCTCACCATAAAGGCGCAACCTGGCAATGCCGCCATCGGGGAAGATATCAAGGCGCACATGTGTCCAGGCCTGTGAGGGATTGGTTTTCACCACGTGGTGGCTATTGCCCTCAAGGCTCATGCGCGGCACGAGCTCGGTCCATTCAGCATCCTCGCCCGGATCGCCCTCGCCCGACCAAACCTGTAGCGATGCTTCAGGCGGGTAGTTGCCGGTGAAATGGCTTGTATCAATGTCGACACCGCGAATGCGGCCAGGCCGCCCCAGCCGGATAATGCACCAGTCGTGACCTTCAACCCTTTTACGCCGGCTTTCCCAGCCATCCATCCACTTGCCGTTTTCATCATATTTGCCGGGAACAAATATAGGCGGCTCAGGGGAAATTAACCGCTCTTTCGGGGCGAAGAAATCATCAGTTGCGTAAATCACCTTGGTGCCAAGGCGAGGGTGGGCCAAATCCACCCAGGTTGCTGCAAGTTCGTCTGCGCGCGGGTCCTTTTCTGCGGCAATAAACAAGGCGTCGCTCATTTTCTGTGATGCTCCTTCCAATGGCGGGCAATGTCGATGCGCCGCGTCACCCAAACCTTTTCCCTCGTGCCGATATATTCGAGAAATCTCTGCAGGGCCGCCACTCTGCCCGGACGGCCAGCAAGCCGGCAGTGCAGGCCAACCGACATGATCTTCGCCTGGCCGTTCATGCCTTCCTCGTAAAGCACATCGAATGTGTCCCTGAGATAAGCAAAAAACTGATCTCCTGAATTGAACCCTTGCGGGGTGGCAAAGCGCATGTCGTTGGCATCAAGTGTGTAGGGCACAATCAGCAAGTCATCGCGCCAATAGGGCAAATCATCCGCATAGGAATCTGCTGCATATTCAAAGCCGCCTTCTTCGGAGACCAGATCAAAAGAGTTGATTGATGTGCGGCCCGTGTACCAGCCAAGGGGGCGCGTGCCGGTTGCTTCAGTATGGATGGCGATAGCCTCTTCCATATGGGCACGTTCTTCTTCCTTGGTGAAGTCCTTGTACTCAATCCACCTGAGGCCGTGGGAGGCGATTTCCCAATTTGCTTCCAGCATGGCAGCAACCGCCTGCGGATTGCGTTGCAAAGCCATGGCAACACCATAGACCGTTACCGGCAGATTTCTTGACGTAAAGGCTCTCCAAAGACGCCAAAAGCCGGCCCTTGAGCCATACTCATAGATGGATTCCATGTTCATATGACGCTGGCCAGGCCAGGCTTCAGCACCGGTTATTTCGCTCAAGAAAGCTTCTGATGCCGCATCGCCATGGAGGATGGAGTTCTCGCCGCCTTCTTCATAATTGATTACGAACTGGACGGCTATGCGCGCACCGTCTGGCCATTTCGGATCAGGTGGGTTTCGTCCATAGCCCACCATGTCACGGGGATAATCGCTCACCGCATCACACCTTTTTCTGATGTCATCTTGCAATTACTCGGTCTTTGCGCCCTGAACGACCCAGTCGCCCAGAAGCTGGCGCTCATCCTCTGTCATCTCGGTCTCGTTGCCAAGAGGCATGGCGTCGGACAAGACGGTTTGGGCGCGAATTTGTGCCGCGAACTTGCGCATGGAATCTGCGGTTTCCAGCACCACGCCCTTTGGCGGCTCATCAAAGCTTTCATTGGTTGGGTTGGCCGCATGGCAACTGGTGCAATGCTTGGTGATGATTTGCTGCACTTCGGCAAACTCTACCTGCTCACCATCACCCGAGCCGCCAGCCTGATATCCGGTAAACACAATCAACCCCACCACCATGGCGGCAGCCAGCGGAAGCGCCGTCTTGCCTGTCCAGTCAAGCCGGCCTGCATCGTAGGTATTGAAGAAGTGGCGCACCAGCGCACCGATGATGACAACCGCCAGGGCAATCAGCCAGGCGCTCGGCTGGCCAAACGTGATGGGATAATGGTTCGACACCATCATGAACAAAACCGGCAGGGTCAGATAGTTATTGTGCAAGGAGCGCTGTTTTGCCCGCGCGCCGATTTCCGGGTCGGGCGTTTCACCGGCCAGAAGGGCTTCGGTTACTTTCTTCTGGCCGGGGATGATAACCATGAACACATTGGCCGCCATTATGGTGCCTATGAAGGCGCCGATATGGATGAATGCTGCGCGGCCAGAGTAAAGATGGGTATACCCCCAAGCAGATATGGCGATGAGGATAAAAACCGTCAGCGCCAAAAGCCCTGTGTTGCGGCCAATTTGCGAACGACAAATCAGGTCATAGGCAAGCCAGCCAACGGCCAGTGAAACAATCGAGATGGCGACAGCCTGCCAGGGCAAAAGGTCTGCCTTGGCGCTGTCAATGAGGTAGGTTTCCGCGCCGTAGTAGTAAATTATGGCGAGCAGCAAAAAGCCGGTTACCCATGTGAAGTAGGCCTCATATTTGAACCAGTGCAGTTCCTTGGGCAGGGTTTCAGGAGCATTGAGATATTTCTCCGTGCGGTAAAACCCGCCGCCATGCACCATCCAGCTTTCACCGGCCAACGCCTCATCTGAGCCCTCGCGCCGGCGCAGGCTTTCATCGAGCCAGATGAAAAAGAATGATGTGCCAATCCACGTAATGCCCAACAAAACATGGGCCCAGCGGATGAGAAGTTCGATCCAATCGAGAATGATGAGTGTCATGGCGCGATTAGCCCTCCCGCAATTTGCCCGCCAGTTTAAGAGCCCAAACGCTCTCCAGAGTTTTGGGTTAGGCTCTCAGGTTATCGCGCGTTGACGATTATAAAAAAATAGAAGAAAATAAATAATACTTTCGCATCTTGATTGATAATAGCCATGTCAGACATTTCCAACTGGGCCGTATTCGCAAAGGTTGTGGAGCTGAAAAGCCTGTCAGCGGCAGGCCGGGAACTGCGCCTGACGGCGGCCGTTGTGTCGAACCGTATTGCCAAGATGGAACGCCAGTTGGGGGTGCGTTTGCTGAACCGCACGACCCGGCGCGTGAACGCCACCGAAGAGGGGCTTATTTTCTATGAGCACTGCCTGCGCATCCTGAAGGAAATCGAGGCTATTGAAACCACGATTGGTTCGCGCTCAGATGCGCCGAAGGGGGCCATTACGGTCACCGCGCCTGCCGGTTTCGGGCGCCTGCACGTGGCGCCTTTTCTGCCCAAATTTGTGGAGCAGCATGAGGGCCTCACCGTACGCCTTCACCTTACCGACAGGCTGACGGATGTGATTGCGGAGGGAACCGATGTGGCCATCCGCATTGCAGATTTGAAAAGCTACTCGTTCATTGCCAAGAAGCTTGCCGCCAACACCCGGGCCATTGTGGCTTCCCCGGCCTATCTGGAACGCCATGGCGCGCCAGAGGAACTGAATGATCTCCTCTCCCACAAATGTCTGTTGCTGCGCTTTCCAGGCTCCAAGCAATATCAGTGGACGCTAGTGGACGAAGGCGGCAAGTCGGTAACTATGCAGGTTTCCGGCCCGCTTGATTCAGATAATGGCGAGGCGCTTACCGCCTGGTGCCTGGATGGGGCAGGCCTTGCGGTGAAGTCCATGTGGGAGGTGGGTGCGCACATTGCCGAAGGCCGCCTTAAGGTGGTTTTGCCGGACTGGCGACCGCCGGGCCATGCCATTTTCGCCATCTATCCCCACAGCCGGCTGATGCCGCCACGGGTGCGCGCCTTTATCGACTTTATGGCGGAAACTTACGGGCCCCGCCCCTATTGGGAAAAGGCCCTGGAGGGGATGTGAAAATAATTACCTGAAAACCCCTTTTGAGGGGTTGTGCCCCACCGCCGGCAGGTCTATATGACAGTTCGTTGACGCGGGGTGGAGCAGTCCGGTAGCTCGTCAGGCTCATAACCTGAAGGTCGCAGGTTCAAATCCTGCCCCCGCAACCACCTTTACCGAACTCCAGTACGCATCAGGAACGATCGCACCTTTGTCGTTGGTTTTCTTGCCTTGATTGGGGCTGCTGGCGAGATTGACCATGTTTGCGATCTCACCGATGAGTTCAATCTCGAAGCCATCTTCAAGAGGCTGTATTTTGATCTTCTCAATGAGGGTGCGAAGGATTTCCGCAGCTTCAGTGTGAGTATCTGGATCGTTCAGGGAACGATGAAGATTGCCGACTTTATCACGATAAAGTTCTGCCAAATTGGGGTGAAGTCTCGGGGCCGGAGGAGGGGCAGTAGCGATCTCTAATTCTAACTCCGTTTTGCGATTTTCCAACTCTTCGAGTTTGGCTTTAAGTCCGTGCGTGCGCAAACCATCGGCAATAGCCTCATAAAGCCCACCGAGTTTGCGCATCAGGGTATTTAGCTCCCTGCGCTTTATCTCAAGACCTTGCTCCAGATCACGATGGTGCTTGTTGACCTCTATATGAAACTCTCGAATGAATACCTCGACTATATCCGGCTGCATTAGGTTTTCTTTGAGGGTTTCCAA
>JBPCVY010000017.1:0-27844 GCA_051010055.1 Hyphomicrobiales bacterium
CAATACGTTCGTTCTTTCGTCTCATCATTTGCTCCTGAGTTGGCAAAGATGAGCCAAAATCACTCCCTTAAGCAATCAGCTAAATCTGTCCATTAGGCGCTGACGTCACACAGTTCTCGGCCCGCTGCTTTTCATCTGAAACGAGCTTTTCCTTTTGCGCCTCATCTCTTTGAGGATCGTTCAAATCCCGTGCCTCAGTGCCCTTCATGGGCCGGGCGCGCAGAGCCTCTCCTTGCTTTGAGAAAAACAATTCCGGCGATCTTGAAAGAACCCTCAGCCCCGGAAACTTCAAAAGCGCACCGAACTCCACAGGCTGGGCGCGGCGCATCTCCTGATAGAGCGCAATATCACACCCGCCGATGTTCATCTGGTTTTCGAAGGTGAAGTTCACCTGATAGGTGTCACCGGCGATGAGATGTTCCTTGATGCGCGTAATTCCATCGAGATAGCTGACCTCATCGATTGCTGGGCGCACATCGCAGAAAAAAGGCTCATGTCCGCCGCGCAACCGGGTAAGGAACTCATCCACTTCCCCATTGGAAAGCGTTGTTTTGCGTGCAAACAGGCCAAAATATAAAAGAGGTGGCGCGCCGGCAGGCCGCGGCTTTGTGTGATAGCCGTAAAACTCAGCCAGCTCGTATGAAGCACAACCCACCGCATAGAGCCCGCGCTTTTGCTCCTCTTCAATTCTGGCAACGCCGTCCGGCACCTCGGCAAGCGTGTCACACCGCACAAACTCCACCAGATCATCGAACAGATAAGACTGGCCGCTTTCCGAGTAGTTGTCGTCAAGAAGTGCAAAATGCATGCGGTTGAACGCTTTAAAAATACGAAACCCGGGGGCCTATGAAAAATCCGCGCAAAGCCACCTTTGCTTTACCCGGAATCAAGCGGCAAAGTTATTCAACCACCGACTTTTCCCGGCCATTTTCACGCAAATGAAGCGGACAAGCCAAGCCGTGAACCTAACCCTCCTGCCCTTTTACGAAGGTTTTCAAAAGGTGGTGGGCGATGGCCAGGGTTGGCGGGGCCGTAAAGCCTTCAGGGTGGGTTTCTGACAGCATGGCGGCGGCTTCATCGCGGGTAAACCAGCGCACGTCTTCTAGCTCAGCCTCGTCCATAACAATGTCTTCATTTTCCGCTTCGCCCATAAGGCCGATCATCAAGGAGGAGACGAACGGCCAGGGCTGGCTTGAATGATAGGAAATCTTGCCGACGCGGATTCCAGATTCTTCCAGAATTTCCCGCCGGGCCGCCTCTTCAATTGTCTCGCCTGTCTCTATAAAGCCGGCCAGCGCCGAGTAGCGTTTTTCATCAAAATGCGGGCTGCGGCCCAGAAGGCATTTATCGCCCTTGTAAACCAGCATTATCGCCACCGGGTCAGTGCGCGGGTAATGCTCCCGTTCGCACGCATCACAATAGCGCCTGTCGCCGCCGGTGATCATGTGCGTTTCAGCTCCGCAATTGGCGCAAAAACGGTGGGTTGAATGCCAGCTCAGCATTGAGCGGGCATAGGCTAGCAATCCCAGTTCGTCAGGCACCAGCATCGCCTGGGCGGCGAGCGAGCGCAAATCAATGGCCTTAATATTGCCGTCAAGAGGCGCCGTTGGCGCACCGTCTCCATTTACATCGGTGAAAGCGGCAAAAACTGGCTCACCGCCTTCCAAATTTCCAAGGAAAATTGGTGGCACGTGGCCTGTGTCAGGCAGGGTGCCAGGTTCAGGAGTAAACAGCTTTGCAGGCTCAGCGCTCACATCAATCAAGGCCCGGTCTTTTGCGAAAGTCACAAGGTGCATGTCAGGGCGGGCAAATTGCGCCTCCACATAGCCTTCCTCCGGCCGCTCAAGGGCAGCCCGGTTGAGGGTGCCACCTGCAAAACTGTGCAAAATTTCGTTCGCCATAAAATCTCCCAAGCGCAAATGCCGCCACAAGGCACGAAAAATATGGCATGGCGTTGGCGCGCGCGGCAAAGCTTTTTCTTGCAACTTTCGAGCATGTAGACGATAAGTGCCGTGGGAGGTTGGCGGCAGGCGTGTCTCTCGCCAACCGGGTCAGATCCGGAAGGAAGCAGCCCTAACGAGACCGGCGCGGGTTGCCTGTCCAACCTCCCACCTGATACGCCGGACCTGAGCAAACAAGAACAAACCGAGACCGGCTGCTGATTAGGCCAAAAAACACTATAAGCTTCGGGCACCCAGGGCGGCATTTGCACTTGTCATCAAGCAAAAACGATAATCAGGCTTCCACCGGATACAGAGTTCTGGCGCGCAAGTACCGCCCCGCCAATTTTGATGAACTGATCGGCCAGGACGCAATGGTGAAAACCCTCACCAACGCGTTCAGCTCTGGCCGTATTGCCCAAGCCTATATGCTTACCGGTGTGCGCGGGGTGGGCAAGACGACCACCGCGCGGCTGATTGCCCGGGCATTGAATTACGAAGCTGAAGGTGTTGATGCCCCAACCATGCAGATGGAGGGGGCCGGCGAGCATTGCACAGCCATATTGGAATCGCGCCATGTAGACGTTATCGAGATGGATGCCGCCTCCAACACCGGTATTGACGATGTGCGCGAAATCATCGAGGCGGTGCGCTATAAGCCCGCCAGTGCACGCTATAAGGTTTACATCATCGACGAAGTGCACATGCTCTCGAAGGCAGCGTTCAATGCGCTGCTCAAAACCCTTGAAGAGCCGCCGGAACATGTGAAGTTTATCTTCGCCACCACGGAAATACGCAAGGTGCCGGTTACCGTTCTTTCACGGTGCCAGCGGTTTGATTTACGCAGGCTGGAGCCGGACGCGTTGAGTGCCCATTTTGCCGCAATTGCCGAAAAGGAAAGCGTTTCGGTGGAGCAAGAAGCGCTGAGCATGATTGCGCGCGCTTCGGAAGGTTCGGTCCGCGATGGATTGTCGTTGCTCGATCAGGCCATAGCGTTTGGCGGGGCCGAGGTGAAAGCCGATGAAGTGCGCGCCATGCTGGGCCTCGCCGACAGGGCGCGCATTATCGACATGCTGGAACAGCTCATGAAGGGCGATGTGGCCAGCGTTTTGAAAGAGTTTGACGACCATCATTCGCGCGGCGCAGCCCCGGCGGTCATCCTCACCGACCTTGCCCAGATTGTGCATTGGATAACCAGGTTGAAGGCGGTGCCAGATGCAGCCGATATGGGCGGGCATACAGAAACCGAACGCGCCCGCGGCAAGGAGCTTGCAGCAGCCCTGTCGATGCCGGTGCTCACCCGGGCCTGGCAAATACTCCTGAAGGGTATTTCGGAGGTAAACCTTGCCGCATACAGTCTGGCGGCAGCGGAAATGGTGCTTATCCGCATGGCCTATGTGGCAGATTTGCCCACACCCGATGCGGTGATCGAGAAATTGCAAAAAGAGCCGCGGGCAAAGGCCGCTGTACCCTCAGCTGCCCCGTCGGCGCTCCCCGCTTCACCGCAGTCAGAGCCTGCAGTTGAAGCGCGCTCGGTGTCCCAAGCAGCGCCCGTTTCTGCCCCGGCAGAAGAAAACACAGAAAACCCGGCGCCGCCGCCTGCCCTTGCCTCATTTCAGGATGTCATCAAGCTTGCCGGTGAGCGGCGCGATATCAAGCTCAAGACCGAGCTTGAGAACTATGTGCGCCTTATCCGCTTTGCACCGGGCCAGATTGAGTGTGCATTGGAACCGGATGCCCCGCGCGGCCTGCCGAACGCCCTCTCGCGCAAGCTTGAGCAATGGACATTTACCCGCTGGATCATTTCCGTTTCCGATGAAGGCGGCGAGACACCGGTTGCCGACCAGACCCGCGCGAAACGCCAAAACCTTTTTAACGAAGTGCGCGAGTTGCCGGACGTTAAAGCTGTACTTGAAAAATTTCCCGGCGCAGAGATTGTCGATGTGACGGAACTAGTTCCCCCTGAAATAGAGGGCGGGCTTGATGATGAAGATACAAACCCCGGAACTTCCCGAACCGAGTGAGGAGTTGAGATGAAAGGTCTTGGTGATATCGGCAAGCTGATGAAGCAGGCCCAGGAAATGCAGCAGAAAATGCAGGACGTACAGGCCAGCCTTGAAGAGCTGACGGTGACAGGTTCCTCAGGCGGCGGCCTAGTTTCCGTAACCCTGAACGGCAAAGGCGTCATGCAGGGCCTTGAAATCGACAGTTCGCTCTATGCGGAAGATGAAAAGGAAATTCTTGAGGATTTGATTGTGGCCGCCCATAACGAGGCGCGCGCGCGCATGGAAGAGGCCACGGCGGAAAAGATGAAAGAAGCAACCGCCGGCCTGCCAATCCCGCCGGGCATGAACCTCGGCATATAAGGCGGGAGCACTTCAAATCTATGTCGAAGCAGGTTGCGGGTTCGGAAATTGAGCGGCTGATACAGCTTCTCGCCCGGTTGCCCGGCCTTGGGCCGCGCTCGGCCCGTCGCGCTGCACTGTTTCTCATTCAAAACCGCACCAAAACCATGGAACCACTTGCAGGGGCGCTGAAAGATGCCCTGGAAAAGGTGTGCGTGTGCTCAACGTGCGGAAATGTGGACACGTGCGATCCGTGCACAATCTGCACCGATGCGCGCCGCGATGGCGGGTTGATTTGCGTTGTTGAAGAGGTTGGCGATGTGTGGGCGCTGGAACGGGCGGCGGCCATGAGCGGGCGCTACCATGTTCTGGGCGGCACCTTGTCGGCGCTGGAAGGGCGTGGGCCGGAAGATCTCAACATTTCAGGCCTGATAGAGCGCGTGCGCGCAGGCGGCATCAAAGAAATTATTATTGCCGTAAACGCCACTGTCGATGGCCAGACAACCGCCCATTATATTACCGACCAGCTTTCGGGGCATGATGTCCATGTCTCACGGCTTGCACATGGGGTGCCCGTGGGTGGCGAACTTGACTATCTGGACGAGGGCACACTTGCCGCCGCCATGAAGGCAAGAAGGCCGTTCTAAATCAAGCAAGCTCTTAGAGCGCTCATTCTTCTTCAAAATGTCCGTGCATCTGCAGCCAGGCCAGGAGAACGAAGCCCGGAATGGCGGCGAATGCAGTGATGATGAAAAACCACATCCACCCTGTTGCATCCACAACAAAGCCTGAGACGGACGCAAGATAAGTGCGCCCGACCGAAGCAAAAGCGGTGAGCAATGCAAACTGGGTTGCCGTGTGCAGCGCATTGCGGGTGAGGGTTGAAAGGTAGGCAACGAAAACCACCGTGCCGATGCCGCCGGTAAAGTTTTCAACCGCAATGGTGGTACCGAGCGCTGCATTGTTCACCCCGACCCAGGCAAGCCATGCAAATACCAGGTTTGAGGCCATCTGCAATATGCCCGCGATCCAAAGGGCGTTCACCATTGGCACCGCGCGGGCAAGGAAACCACCGGCAAACCCGCCGATGAGCGCGGCAGCAAAACCAACCCCTTTGACCATGGTTACATAGTCCACCCGCTCAAAGCCGATTTTAACCACGAACGGGCCGGTCATGACGCCGGCAAAGGAATCACAGAATTTGAACAAAAGAACGAACAACAAGATTGCCAGGGCATGAGGCTTGGAAAAGAAATCCGCAAACGCGTCATAGGCCCCGTGCCAGAGCTTGGTGAGCGCATCGAAGCGCTTTTCCTCCAGCTCCTTGGCAACTTCCTCCGACGCTGCAGGCTCTTTGGACAAAAGCACTGCCACTGTGCCGACAAGAATGAGCACGGCCATGCTGGCATAACCGTAGAACCACAGGTCTTGCTGCATCACGCCGGCACGTTCGAAATATTCCACCAGCCCGATGGCCCCTGCCGTTGAAACAAGCATGCCGACCCGGTAGGCAGCCACATAGTTGGCCATACCAGCAGCCTGCTGATCATCGTCCAGGCTTTCAACACGGAAGGCGTCAATAACGATGTCCTGGGTGGCCGACGCGGTGGCAACCAGCACCGCCCCGATTGCAACCCACAAGGGCGCGTTTACCGGGTCGAGCGACCCAAGGAACACAATTGCTGCCATGAGCATGAGCTGGGAGAACACCAGCCAACCCCGACGCCTGCCCAAAAGCCTGCTTAGGAACGGAACGTTCAGCGCATCGACAATTGGTGCCCAGAAAAACTTGATGGTGTATGGCGTGCCCACCAGAGAGAACAGGCCAATGGCCTTGATGTCGACGCCAGCCTCAGCCATCCAGAACAACAAGGTGGATCCTGACAGGGCAAGCGGCAAACCGGCGGAAAACCCGAGAAACAAAATGGTGAGAACGCGCGGCTCAA
Source organism: Hyphomicrobiales bacterium (assembly GCA_051010055.1). Classification (GTDB taxonomy): domain Bacteria; phylum Pseudomonadota; class Alphaproteobacteria; order Rhizobiales; family CAJQND01; genus CAJQND01. The sequence goes on from JBPCVY010000017.1 coordinate 6,232, forward strand.
GATAAACCTTGAGCGTGTTCCAAATGCGGGTAGCGGCAGCGGGCTTTACGGCCTGTTGTGCTTCACTCATCGGATTTCAAATCTCTCTAATAATGCGGGCAGAACCCTTTAGCCTGCAACGAGTTTGGGGCCGGCTTCCTCACCACCCTCAATCTCGTCTTCCAATTCAAGTTGGCCGATTTTGAGGCCGCGCCGGGTAACCTTGTCCGAGGAGACAATAATTTGCTCGATATCCTTGCTGGCAAGGCCGAAATGGCGCTGCAGCTTCAACACCCGCTCGTGCAGGCGGCCCACATCGTCCAGCATGGTGGCAACTTCGGTTTGGATCAAGCCAGCCTGCTCACGCATCTGCGCATCCTTGAACAGGGTTTGCAGGGTTTGGACAACAAGCATGAGCATAGTGGGCGAAACCACCATGACCCGGGCCCGGTAGGCCTTTTGAATGAGATCGTCAAAGTGTTCGTGCAAATCCGCATAGACGGATTCTGACGGCACGAACATGAGGGCGGTTTCCTGGGTCTCTCCCGGAATGAGATATTTCTCAGAAATCGACTTGATGTGATAGCCCACATCCTTGCGCAGGCGCGCTGATGCCTCTTTCACCTCGTGCGGGTTTTGCGCATCGCGGAACAGGTGAAATGCCTCCAGTGGAAACTTTGCGTCAATGGCAATGGATGTGTCCGTATCAGGCAGTTTCACAACGCAGTCTGGCTTTGAGCCGTTAGAAAGGGTTGTTTGAAACTCGTAGGCGCTTTTGGGAAGACGGTCGCGGATAATCGCCTCCATTTGCGCCTCGCCAAATGCCCCGCGGGTTTGCTTGTTGGCCAGAATATCCTGCAGGGACACAACCTGGCTGGAAAGCTCGGTGAGGTTTTTTTGCGCTGAATCGATAACCGCAAGGCGGGCATGAAGCTGGGTGAGCTGTTCTGCTGTTTTCTGGCTGTTTTCATTCAGGCCCTGGCCAAGGCGCATGGAAACCTGGTCAAGGCGCTGGTTCACCGCCTCGGCAAGCTGTACTTCACGCCCGGCGGCCTGGTCGTGAAAGGCGCGCAACTGGCCGGCCATTTCGGCAAGCTTTACCTCAAGCTCAACGGTACGGCGCATTTCTTCATGCGACAGCGCCTTGCGTGCCGATGCGCCTCTTGCCACCAACACCGCAATAAGCACGAGCAGGCCAAACGCCATCACAATGGCCATCAACACCGCATCGCCCAGGCTCACAGTCCACTGGCCGATGGTGATAAATGTCTGTGAAAAATCCATAACGCAGGAATATAGACCGATTCGCGCCTTGGAAACATTGACCCGGCGCGCCACCTCGCCTATCTCAACGGGTGAAAAGGTTTACCGATGGCAATACGCGATATTCTCACTATTCCCGACCCGGTTTTGCGCAACGTAGCCAAGCCGGTAGAGGAAATCACCCCGGACATGCAGCAGCTGTTCGATGACATGCTGGCGACCATGTACGATGCGCCGGGCATCGGCCTTGCCGCTCCGCAAATCGGCCTGCTTGAACGGGTGGTGGTGATTGATGTCACCAAAGACGAGGACGCCGAAAAAAACCCGATGGTTTTCGTTAATCCGGAAATCACCTGGGAATCAGAAGATCTTTCCGAGCACGAGGAAGGCTGCCTTTCCATACCCGAAGTGTTCAGTGATGTTGTGCGTCCTTCGGAAGTCACCGTTTCTTACCTGGACAGGAACGGCAAACAGCAGTCACGCGATTGCGACGGGTTACTCGCGATCTGTATTCAGCATGAAATAGACCATCTCAATGGTGTCCTGTTCATAGACTATCTGTCGAAGCTGAAACGCGACCGCATCATCAAGAAATTCACCAAAGCAAAGCGCTTCACGGCGGCTGGGTAGGCTTCCTGTGCGGGTTATCTTCATGGGCACGCCGGATTTCGCGGTGCCGACCTTGGCGGAAATCGCCGGGGCGGGCTATGAAATCGCTGCCGTCTACACCCAACCGCCACGCAAGGCCGGCCGCGGTATGGAGATGCGCCCATCGCCGGTTCAGGCATTTGCCGAAAAGCTAGGCCTTGAGGTTCGCACCCCGACATCTTTGAAAAGTGAAGAACAACAACAAGCGTTTTCAGCGCTTGGGGCAGATGTTGCGGTGGTTGTTGCCTATGGCCTTTTGTTGCCGAAGCCGATTTTGGACGCGCCAAGGCTAGGCTGCCTGAATGCCCATGCATCATTGCTGCCGCGCTGGCGCGGTGCTGCTCCCATTCAACGGGCCATAATGGCCGGCGATGCCCAAACAGGCATTTCGGTAATGCAGATGGACGAGGGCCTTGATACGGGCGCGGTGTGCCTGATGGAATTGGTGCCCATTGGCGCGGACATGACGGCCGGTGAGTTGCACGATGTGCTGGCCCAGCTTGCAGCCAGCGCCATGGTGCGAGCTTTGAGCGCAACCGAACGTGGCGCACTGACGGCCACGCCGCAGCCGGGAGACGGGGCAACCTATGCGGCCAAAATCGACAAGGGAGAATCGCGTATCGATTTCACACAGCCCGCAGCACAAGTGCACAATCATATTCGCGGCCTGTCGCCCTTTCCCGGCGCCTGGTTAGAGGATTCAGGCGCCCGCGTGAAAGTGTTGAGCAGCATATTGGTTGAAGGCCACGGCAAGCCGGGTACGGCCCTGGACGACTGCCTTACCATTGCCTGTGGGGAAGGTGCGGTGCGTCTTGTGCGGCTGCAACGGGCCGGCAAGGGCGCCATGGCAGCTGATGAGTTCCTTCGCGGCATCAAGGTGCCCGCCGGAACAGTTCTGGATTGAAGGCCCGCTAAACCCATGTACCGCTACCGCATCACCATAGAATATGACGGCACACCCTTCGTCGGATGGCAGATGCAAGACAACGGCTCTTCGGTGCAAGGCGCACTTATGGACGCATTAGGAAAGCTCACCGGAGAAGAAACCCAGGTTTATGGTGCAGGGCGCACCGATGCCGGGGTGCACGCCATGGGCCAGGTGGCTCATTTCGATTTGAGCAAGGATTGGGCAACGGACAAGCTGCGCGATGGGCTTAACTTTCATCTAAAACCCCTGCCTGTTGCGGTGTTGGAAGCAGCCGCTGTAAACGATGAGTTTCACGCCCGGTTCTCTGCCACGGGCCGGCATTACCTTTACCGCTACATCACCCGGCGCGCGCCATTGACTCTACAACGCGAACGCGCCTGGCGGCGGCCAAAGCCGCTTAATGTAAAGGCGATGAATGAGGCGGCGCAACTGCTTGCCGGCAAGCATAATTTCACCACCTTCCGCTCGGTTCACTGCCAGGCTAAATCACCGGTAAAGACAATCGATGCAGCGGCAGTTGTAAACGATGGAGATGAAATCAGATTTACGGTTTCCGCCCGTTCTTTCCTGCACAATCAGGTGCGCTCGTTTGCAGGTTCTCTGGAACATGTGGGAACGGGCAAATGGACGGTTGATGATTTTCGCAACGCCCTTATGGCAGCAGACCGCACCGCCTGCGGACCCGTCGCCCCGCCGGAAGGTCTCTATCTTGTGAAAGTTGATTACTGACAGCGCTCAGCGCAGGCCAAAGAATCCGTCCACGGCAATGTTCAAAACAAAGTCCATGAGCACAAACCCGGCGGCTGACCAACCATTGCCATCAAGGGCTGTCTTGGCGGCAAACCACAGATAGAAAATGATAAAGACGCTTACTGCAAATGCGAGAAGCTGCCCGGCCTCAAACCCAAAAAGCCCGGAAATTGTGAGCAATGCCGGCACCATGAGAAGACTGGTGCCAACAACCGAACACCAATTGTAGACGGTGATGAACGGCATATAGAGATGGCCCATCCCGGCCGCCCTGCATATTGGCAAAACAAGCGCCACGAACACCATCCAGTGCAGTAAAAGGTTCACTGACGAGCGCGCAAGCCGGGCCGACAGCGGCGCTGAACCGCCGCCTAAAGCTGCCTCTGCAACGAACAGCAAGGGCAGCACCAGAATAATGGCGAAGAACGATCGCCAGAACCCCTCTTCGGTGAGATTGAAGAACTGCATGCCCGACACATCGCGGCGCATGAGGTGAATGCCGCCGGCAAGCGAGCGGCGTACTTCCTGGGACGAGGGCAGCTCCATGTCGGAACTATACGCCTTTGGCGGTGAAATATCTCTCCAGGATTTCCCGGTAGACTTTTGCCAAAAGTTCCAGGTCGGCAACCGGCACACGTTCATCCACCGCGTGAATGGTTTTGTTCACCAGGCCAAACTCAATTACCGGGCAGTAATCCTTGATAAAGCGGGCATCAGATGTGCCGCCCCCTGTGGTGAGCGCCGGGGTGTGGCCCGTTACCGCTTCAATGGCCTCAGAAGTGATGGTGACAATTGGTCCAGGCTCAGTGAGAAAACTACCCCCGGAAACGTCAATCTTGAGGGTGTAGTCTTGAGTGTGCCTTTCGCAGCGCTCGCGCACGAAATCCTCAATGGTTTGCGGAGTCTGGCAATTATTGTAGCGCACGTTGAACATGGCCGTTGCCGTTGCCGGCACAACATTCACCGCTGGGTTGCCAACATCGAAACTTGTCACCGCAAGGGTTGTTGGCTGAAAATGCTCAGTGCCCTCATCAAGTGGTTCCGATGATATGGCATCGACAATACGCGCAAGCTCAGGCACCGGATTGCGGGCCTTGTCGAGATAGGCCGAATGGCCCTGAACACCGTTAACCTTGATAACCCCGTTCAGGCTGCCACGGCGGCCAACCTTGATGACGTCGCCAATGACCTCGGAATTTGTCGGTTCACCGACAATGCAATGGCTGGGCACCTGCCCGTTTTCCTTCAGCCATGCGAGCATTTTGCGGGTGCCGTTTATGGAAGGGCCCTCCTCATCCCCAGTAATAAGGAAGGAAATGGAACCCGGCGCCGCACCATTATTGGCTGAGAGGTAATCAGCCACAGCCGCCAGCCAGCAGGCCACCGCCCCTTTCATGTCGACGGTGCCACGGCCATACATGATGCCATCGTGAATCTCAGCGCTGAAGGGCGGATGCGTCCACAAAGCCTCATCGCCTGTCGGCACCACATCGGTGTGCCCGGCAAAACAGATGTGCGGTTCGCTGTCGCCGACGCGGGCATAAAGATTGTCCACATCTGGTGTGTCTTTATCGGAGAAAGGCAGCCGCGTGCAGATGAGGCCGAGCTTTTCAAGTTCAGCTTGAAGGTAGTCCAGCGCGCCGCCATCTTCGGGAGTAACTGAAGGGCAGCGCACAAGTTTCTGGGAGGCAACAATCGGATCGGTCATGATGGCGCGAAAGTGGCCTGCAATTGCCAGCAGGTCAAGGCGCTAGGAGTGAATTAACCGGGCTCTTGCCCAGAATTTCCCGGCGCCGAGCCGAAACTGTTTTCACCCTCCGTACCAGCGCGCAGGAACAGCTCTGCAAACAGCCAGGCAAGCAACACTGCAAGGTAGACAAGAACCAAATATTCCCAAACGCTGCCTTCATTGAACTTGAACTTCCTGCCTAGAAGATAGCTTGAGCACACCAACAAGTGCCAGCTGAGCAACACCGGCCATCCTCCCCAGCGATCAACATCATGCGTGCGCTTGGCAGCGAGGCATCCCAAAATCCACAAAGCCGGGCAGACGAAAAACAATAGCACCAGCGTGATCGCAACAACCTGAGCGGAGAAAGCAAAAAAGCTAATGCCCCATATGAGAAAAGAATAACCAACCCCCAAAACATGCAAGGGTTGTTAAAATGCAGGCAATGAAAGTCAGCCGCCCGATACGGCCATGTGGCAAGGCCAACAGGTTCACAACGTTGAAATGAGGTGGGGCGCCAGAGGCACCAGGGAGTTTTTCTACTTCGGGAGCGCCCGCCAGCGGATCAGCGCCATAAAAGTTGTCGCCAAACGTACCGCGATGAAAACAGAGCCACGCATAGGCGGCAACGGTAACGCTGTAGAGAAGCAAAGCAATCAGGAAGTTAATCGCTTCGAAGCTCGAAACTGCCGAAAATAAGCCTACTTCATCGAGCAGCGCCAGAAATGCGTACGATGCCGTAAACACAAGTCCCACCCAATAAGGGAAATTCAAGTCGTTGAACCGCTTAACATTCAAACCGAGAGTGAGAATGGTTTGTATGGCCACTATTGTGGCGTCGAGGCCGGTGTAGGTTGACTGCCCTATTTCTGCTTCAGCGCCGTATTGCTTGCGGATATAGAAATAGAAGAACGCAGCAGCTGAAATGCATGCTGTCGCGGCAAACCACTGAAACCGCGGCAAACGGTCCGTGAAATTAAAAAACAACCAACGATAATCCACAAACGCCTCAAAATGTAATTAAAATAAATATTTTCAGTCTAATCGTATTTTGAAGCTACCGGTAGATGCGTCAGGTTGTACTGGATTAATCGCGCAACAATTCGTTGATTGATGTTTTGGCGCGGGTTTTTTCATCCACGGTTTTCACAATCACCGCGCAATACAAAGACGGGCCAGGTGAGCCATCCGGAAGCGGCTTGCCGGGAAGAGAGCCAGGAACCACAACCGAGTATGCCGGCACGCGGCCAATATGGGTTTCGCCGGTTTTGCGGTCGATAATCTTTGTCGATGCGCCGATGAAAACGCCCATGGACAGGACCGCGCCTTCTTCAACCACAACACCCTCGACAACTTCAGAGCGCGCTCCAATGAAGCAATTATCTTCGATAATCACCGGGCCGGCCTGCAGGGGCTCCAGAACCCCGCCAATGCCAACGCCGCCTGAAAGGTGCACATTCTTGCCGATTTGCGCGCATGAGCCCACAGTCACCCAGGTATCAACCATGGTGCTTTCATCCACATAGGCGCCGAGATTGACGAATGAGGGCATCAGCACAACAGAAGGTGCGATATAGGCCGAATGGCGCACTACGCAATTTGGCACCGCGCGGAAGCCTGCTTCGCGGAACCGGTTCTCGCCCCAGCCGACAAACTTTGAGGGAACCTTGTCCCACCAGGTGCCGCCGCCTGCACCGCCTTCAATAACTTCCATGTCATTCAGCCGGAACGACAACAGCACTGCCTTTTTAAGCCACTGATTGACCTGCCAGCCATCAGCGGTTTTCTCGGCGACACGGGCCTTTCCTGCATCAAGCAGTATCAAAGCCTCTTCGACGGCCTCACGAATTTCACCTTTCGTGTTCAAATTGACGCTATCACGTGCGTCAAAGGCAGCATCGATTGTGGCTTGCAGGTTTGCGTGGCTCATGGTCATCTCCGGCAGAACAAATTAATTAAACGCGCGGGACATTAAGCGAGCAAGGCTCCCGGCGCAATGCGCAAATGACATTTGCGGAAAGGAATTTTGACTATGTCCGACTCTTTGAAAAGACCGGAATTCAGACGCCGGCGCACTACGGTTTTTCACACATCCGAAGAAGACCTCTTCAACGCCCGGCTTACCCCGCGCACCCCGCAAACCGAATCGCCCGCTTACCGGCTCGCCTTTGCCGACGGCGACTTTCTCACCCGCGAGGAATTGCGCCCGGTGCGCCTGCAGCTGGAGCTTTTGAAACCGGAAGTCTACATGCAGGAGCACGGCATCGAATCTACCGTTATCGTGTTCGGCAGCGCGCGCATTCCTGCACCTGGTTCCGAGCCCGGCGGGAAAAGCGAAATCCAGCGCAAGAACCTGGCCTCCAAAGCCAAGTACTACGAAATGGCGCGCAAGTTCTCCGAGCTTGTCTCCCATGCCTCCAAGGAGCGTGATTGCAAGGAATATGTGATTACCTCAGGTGGCGGGCCGGGCATTATGGAAGCGGCAAATCTCGGCGCTACCGATGCTGGCGCCTGCTCCATTGGACTCAACATCGTTTTGCCGCACGAGCAGAAACCTAACGATTACGTAACCCCTGAGCTTTGCTTCAATTTCCACTATTTCGCCATCCGCAAGATGCACTTCCTTATGCGTGCGCGCGCTGTTGCAGCCTTCCCAGGCGGCTTTGGAACCATGGACGAGTTGTTCGAGGTTCTTACCCTCATCCAAACAGAACGGGTGGAGCCCATGCCGATTGTTCTTTTCGGCCGGGAGTTCTGGGAAGGAATTATCAACTTCCAGGCACTGGCCGACGGCGGCACCATCTCTTACGACGACCTCAAACTCTTCCAGATAGTTGAAACGGCAGAAGAGGGCTGGGCGGTGATCAGAGATTACTACGGCTTGTAGGGGGCGGGCGAAGCTGCGGTTTGCTTGAAACTAGCGAACTTCGTCCAAAACTCCCTCCAGGAACCCGGCCAAATCATCGGTTACATGATGGACGTGGGGTTTGTCGTGGGCATCGCCATTGAGGTGGTTGATCATGGCACCGTCATCATTATCCGCATCGTGTACCAGAACCGTCGTCATGCCGAGCGCATGGCTCGGCTCCAGATTGCGGATTATGTCTTCGAACATGGCCGAGGTTTGCGGGTTCACATTATCGCGCTCAATGAACATTTCGTAGCTCACCATGCGCGGCTTGGGGATGTAATCAGCTGCCTTGATATCGAAGATGGCGTCAAAATGAGCGCTGACGCCAATACGGTCCATGACGTTTTCAGCATGCTCTACGGTGCCGTTGGTGAACACCAGCTTGCGCCCTGGCAGCGCGTCTAGTGCAGCATTCAACCGGGTATTTTCAGGCACTGGCGAATGATCAATATTATGCACATAGGAGAGAAAATCATCAGGGTTCACCCCATGCTCGCTCATCAGGCCGGCCATGGTGGTGCCGTGCTCAAAGAAATAGTGCTTCTGAATGCGGCGGGCTTCCACCCGGTCAATGTCCACCAGCTTGGAGATGAACGCGCCCATGCGCACATCAATCTGGTCAAACAGGCGGCATCCGGCAGGATATAGGGTGTTGTCGAGATCAAAAATCCAGGTGTCAATGTGATCAAAACGGCCCTGGTTTTCATTTTCGCCACTCATTAGGTCAAAAACTCCGATGCACTGATGCGCGTTCCCACACCATGTTCGGTGAAGAGCTCCAAAAGAACGATATGGGGGATGCGTCCGTCTTGAATGACAACGCCATCAACGCCGCCATTGACAACCTGCAGCACGCTTTCGATTTTAGGAATCATTCCGCCGGAAATAGTGCCGTCAGCAATGAGTTGGCGCGCACCGTCAAGGGAGAGTTCGCGGACAAGCTTGCCATTCTTGTCCATCACCCCTTCAACATCCGTCAACAGCAGCAAACGCTTGGCGGCAAGCGCCATGGCAATGGCACCTGCAAACGTATCGGCGTTAATGTTGTAGGTTTCTCCATCTTGGGATACGCCCAGCGGGGCGATTACTGGAATAGCGTCGGAAAACAGTATGGTTTCCAAAACGCCCGCATTCACCTCTTCAGGTTCGCCGACGAACCCTAAATCGAGAATGCGTTCAATATTTGATTCCGGGTCCTTTTTAGTGCGCCGCAGTTTGCGTGCCGTAACCAGATTGCCATCTTTGCCGGAAATGCCAATGGCGCGGCCGCCGGCTCTCTGGATGTTGGAAACGATGGATTTGTTGATGGAACCGGCAAGGACCATTTCCACCACTTCCACCGTCTCGCGATCGGTTACCCGCAAGCCATCTTCAAAAGATGACTGGATGCCAAGCCGTTCCAGCATATGACCGATTTGCGGGCCGCCTCCGTGGACAACAATCGGGTTCACGCCGGTTTGCTTGAGCTGAACAATATCTTTGGCAAATTCGCGGGCAAGGTCCGGATCGCCCATTGCATGGCCGCCATATTTCACCACCACCGTCTCACCGTCATAATGCTGCATGAACGGCAGTGCTTCCGACAGGATGCGCACCTGGTCTTCACGCGACACTCTTTGCACTATGTCTTGTTCGTTCATTATCTTTTCTTTCGCTTGCCGCACCAGCTTATAACTGAAAGCACCCATCACCTAAAGCATGGTGACTATTTCGGCGCGCAACTCGGCAATGCCATCACCCTTCACCGACGATGTGAGATGAATATCTGGATGGGCGGCGGGGCGCTTTGACAGCCCTTCGGTAACGCTGGCAACAACCTTTTGCAATGGCCCCGGCTTCATTTTGTCGGCCTTGGTCATCACCACCTGGTAGATAACGGCGGTCTCGTCCATAAGGTCCATCATTTCAAGATCGCCGGCCTTGAGCCCGTGGCGTGAATCCACCAATACAAAAACACGCCTCAACGAGGCCCGCCCACGCAAATAATCCCGGATCAGCGCATTCCATTGCTCTATCAGGCGCTTTTCGGCCCGTGCATAGCCATAGCCCGGCATATCGACAAGATAGAGCACACCACCAATGTCGAAATAATTGAGCTCACGGGTGCGGCCTGGGGTGTTCGACGTGCGCGCCAGCGCCTTGCGCCCGGTAAGGGCGTTCAACAGGCTGGATTTTCCGACATTTGACCGGCCCGCAAAGGCCACCTCGCACCCAAGCGGTTCAGGCAATTGCGAGATTGCGGCAACGCCCTTGAGGAAGGTACATTCGCCGGCAAACAGCTTGCGGCCCGTCTCGATTTGCTGGGCCGAAAACGCGCTGTCCGTTTCCCCTACGATCACCTATTCACTCTCTTTTTCCGGCCCTTTTGCGCCCAGCCCGAATGTTTCCTTCAGGTTCTGCCAAAGCTCGATTTTCACGCCCTGGCGGGTCATGATCACATATTGCTGGAGGATGGATAAAAGGTTGTTCCACGCCCAATAGATGACCAGGCCGGCAGGGAAGCTTGCCAGAAGGAATGTGAAAAACACCGGCATCCAGGTGAAGATTTTCGCCTGAATGGGATCGGGCGGGGCCGGATTAAGCTTCATCTGGACGAACATCGTGATGCCCATCAAGATTGGCCACACGCCGATTATAAGGAATTGCGGCAAATCGACTGGAATGAGCCCAAACAGGTTGAACAGGCTGGTGGGATCTGGCGCCGAAAGGTCCTGGATCCAGCCAAAGAAGGGCTCATGGCGCATGGTAATGGTGCCGAACAGCACTTTATAGAGCGCAAAAAACACAGGTATCTGTACCAGCACAGGCAGACAGCCGGAGATAGGCGAGACTTTCTCTTTCTTGTAGAGCTCCATCATCGCCTGCTGCTGCTTCTGGCGGTCATCGCCGTAGCGCTCTTTGATTTTCATCATTTCCGGCTGCAGCATCTTCATCCGGCTCATGGAGACGTAGGACTTGTTGGCCAGCGGGAAGAAGATGATTTTGATAAGCACCGTAGTGAGCAAAATGGCGATGCCAAAGTTGCCGGTAATCGACTGGAAGAAGCTCAGCACATGGTACATGGGCTTGGTGATGAAGTAGAACCAGCCCCAATCGATGAGGAGATCGAACTTCTCAACGCCCAACTGCTTGCCGTAGCCATCCACCAGCTCAACCACCTTGGCGCCGGCGAACAGGTTGTTCTCAACGGAACCGGACGCGCCCGGCTCAATGCTCACCCCCTGCACATCAAGATAGTCGGCACGGAACACATCGCGGCCCGCGTCCGGAAAATTGCCGAACCTGGCCTGCAGCTTGCGTTTTTGATTTGGCACCAGCACGACGGCCCAGTATTTGTCCGTAATGCCAAGCCAACCTCCGTCTGATTCGAACTTTTGCGGCGGCTCGCCATCTTCAAAATCCGAATAGTCGATTTCCTGCAGTTCATCATTCAAAACGCCGACCATGCCCTCGTGAAGAACAAAAAAGTCAGCAATTTCCGGCACGCCTACACGCGTGATCTGCGCGTAAGGGAAGAGATTTACCGCTGCGGCGGATTTGTTCTCAACGTCTTGCTTGACGGTGAAAAGATAGTTCTCGTCCACCGAGATGGTGCGCTTGAACGTTACCCCTTCACCGTTGTCCCAGGTAAGGGTTACCGGGTCCTCCGGCGTCAGCTCAGCCCCCTCTGGCGCCGTCCAGACGGTGCTTTCATCGGGAACTTTGACCTTGTTGCCGCGCCCGGCAATCCAGCCCACGTCAACGAAATAAGGATCAGAGGTTCCTTGGGGCGAAAGAAGCGTCACCACCGGGCTTTTTGGATCCACTTCCTCGTGGTACCGGGAAAGACGCAATTCATCAATCCGGCCACCGCGCAGGTTAATCGAACCATCAAGGGCGTCGGACTTGATTTCCAGCCGTCCGGCGCTTGCTTGTTCAGAGGCCTCGCCGGTTCCCGTTGATGCACCGGGAATTGCTGCATCGCCAGCTTCAATCCCTGGCGCCTGTTGCGGTTTGGCGGTTGAACCAGGTGTTTGCTCGGTCTGGGCAACTTGCGCCTCGCGCTGCGCCGCCTCGCGGGCCTGGCGCTCGCGCATTTTCGGCAGGCCGTATAACAATTCCCAGCCGATGAGAACGCTCAAAGAGAGAACCAGCGCGAGAATGAGATTTTTATTGGTATCCTTATCCAACGGAATACTTCCCTAATCAAACAGCGGGCAAACTCTCAATGCCGCTTATGGCTCCTGGGCTTTTTGGCCGGTGGGTTTCTGCGAGCGCCTTTGTGGACTTTGTCGATGGCAAGTGCAAGATCGCTTTTGAGCGCGTCAAAATCCCGCTCAAGACTGCCCTTACGCCCAATCACAACATAGTCATAGCCGGGGCTTGCATGTTCGGGCAGGGCAAGGCGCACAGCTTCACGCAGCCGGCGCTTTATTCTGTTGCGCACAACCGCGTTGCCCACCTTCTTTGTAACGGTAAACCCAACCCGCACCGCGCCCTGGTCCCGCCGGTTACGGGCCTGTAAAACCAGGCCCGGCGTTGCCCAGGAACAATCGCGCGCGGCAGCCAAAAAGTCCGGCCGTTTTTTCAGCCGTTCAATCAGCGCTTTTCCAGCGCAATCAGGATTGGGAAGAGTTTGCGTGTCCGGCATGGTCGATCACCGCGGCCGGGCGGTTAAAGGGCCGCTAAGCAGAGAGCCGCTTGCGGCCGCGTGCGCGGCGGCGGGCCAAAACTTTACGGCCGCCTTTTGTTGCCTTACGCGCCATAAATCCGTGGCGGCGTTTGCGTACCAGCCGGCTAGGTTGAAATGTCCTTTTCACTTTTCCATACTCCGCATGCTCTGACCGGCTGCACTTGATATTTGCCAGCGCCGGGTCGGGTTCGCAATGCCCGCAAGTTCAACTGCAAATTATTGAGCGGGCTTATAGGCAGATGAGGGGACTTAAGTCAACGAATCCTATGCTCATAAACACGCTTTTTCTTCTCCGGCGTGTGATTTTGAGTGACTTCAATGTCAATTCAAGGTGAAGAGGGGTTTTTGTCCGCGCATCCGGCCCTAATTATGGTTGTTTATATGGGGCATACGGAATACGAGGTAGGCTTTTGCAAGGAAGCGTTGAAATGAACGACGGATCAGAAACAGGCGAGCTGCCAGCTGCAACCGCTGGGCCCGTGCGCCGGTTTGGTCCGATTATCACAATCATTCTTGCCGCTGCATTTGTCTACTTCATGGGCTGGCACGAGTATCTCAGCCTGTCGAAAGTGGCCGAACATCGTGATTCGCTGCGCCAGTATGTCGATGAAAACTTGGTGATGGCGCTTTTGGCCTACGCGGGGATCTACATCGCCATTGTTGCGTTTTCCCTGCCCGGCGGGGCAGCGGCCACCATTGCCGGTGGTTTTTTGTTCGGTTGGTTCCCTGCAGGTTCAGTGACGATTTTTGCCGCCACCATTGGCGCAACGGCCCTTTTTCTTGCCGCCCGCACCTCGCTTGGCGATGTTTTGCGCGAAAAAGCAGGCCCGGCGGTGCGAAAACTCGCAGATGGATTCAAGGAAAATGCCTTCAGCTACATGCTGTTCCTTCGGCTGGTGCCGGCCTTTCCTTTCTGGCTGGTCAATCTGGCGCCTGCATTTCTCGGTGTGCCGCTGGGCGTTTACGTTGTCGCCACGTTTATCGGCATCATACCGGGCACGTTTGCCTTTGCCTTTGTCGGCGCAGGGCTCGACAGTGTGATAGCCGCTCAGCAAGCCCACTATGATGCATGTATTGCCGCAAACGGTGCTGATGCATGTACCTTCTCGATTGAACCTTCCTCACTTATCACCCGCGAACTTCTTCTCGCATTTGCAGCCCTTGGTGTGGTTGCCTTATTGCCGGTGATCGTTCAGAAAATACGCAACAAGAATACAAACTAGGAAAAGCGCATGGCTGAGACCACTTCGTGCGACATCTGCGTCATTGGGGCAGGCTCAGGGGGCTTATCGGTTGCCGCTGCGGCGGTGCAGTTTGGCGCCTCTGTGGTGCTGATCGAAAAGGGCAAAATGGGCGGCGATTGCCTGAATTATGGCTGTGTTCCCTCAAAAGCGTTAATTGCAGCAGGCAAAGCGGCCTATGCGCAAAGCCATTCGGCAAAGTTTGGGGTTGAGCCGGTAGAACCCAAAGTGGATTTTGAGGCGGTGCACAGGCACATTCACGGGGTTATCGCCGCCATTGAGCCGATGGATTCCCAGGAACGGTTTGAAGGCCTTGGTGTGGACGTCATTCGTGCTGAAGGAAAGTTCGTCGACAAGAAAACTGTTGAGGCCGGAGGCCGGCTTATCACGGCGCGCCGGTTTGTTATCGCCACTGGTTCATCGGCAGGCGTGCCGCCAATTCCGGGCCTGAACAGCGTTCCTTATGTGACCAACGAAACAATTTTCGACAATAAGGTTCTGCCGAACCCGCTGATCATAATTGGCGGCGGCCCCATCGGCATGGAAATGGCCCAGGCCCATGCCCGTCTTGGCGCGCAAGTCATCGTGCTGGAGGCTTTTTCGCCATTGGCCAAGGACGATCCTGAGCTTTCCAAGTTCGTCATCAATCAGGTCGTCGAAGAAGGCGTAAGGGTCATGTCCGGCGCCAAAATCATCTCGGTTGGGCAAAATGGCACAGATATAGAGGTTGAGGCCGAAGCGGACGGCAAGCTTGAGACGCTTTCCGGTGCGCAAGTTCTGGTGGCCGCCGGGCGCAAACCCAATGTGGACGGGCTGGGCCTTGATGCAGCAGGTGTCGAGTTCACCCCCCAGGGCATAAAAGTGAACCGTTCCCTGAAAACATCCAACAAGCGCATTTATGCGATTGGCGATGTGGCAGGTTCCCTGCAGTTCACACATATGGCCAATTATCACGCCGGCCTGGTTATCAGGAGCGCAATTTTCGGGGTCAATGCAACCGAGCGCCTGGACCACATTCCATGGGTTACCTATACGGACCCGGAACTTGCAAATGTCGGCCTCAGTGAGGAACAAGCGCAGGAAAAACACCGCAAAATCAACGTATTACGATGGCCTTTTGCGGAAAATGACCGCGCGCAGGCTGAACGCAAGGCCAACGGGCTCATCAAAGTAATCACCAACCGGAAAGGCAAGATATTGGGGGCTGCAATCGTCGGCGCAAATGCTGGTGAACTCATCCAGCCCTGGTCGCTCGCTATTGCCAACGGCTTAAACATTAAGGCTTTCACCGACTACGTGGTACCTTACCCGACTATGGGTGAGGTATCGAAACGGGCTGCAATCACCTTCTACTCGGACCTCACATCCAATTTCTGGTTAAAATTGCTGCGTAACTTTACCAAGAAGTTCGGGTAATATTCGTTCGGTATGGAAAACAACGAACCCAACACAAGGTCTGTGCCCATCAGACGGGCAACCGATGGCGACAGCGATCAGGCGCGCGCGCGCCATTTGCACGGACTGTCCAGCAAGCTGTTGGTGTTGACGATAGTTTTCGTCATGCTGGGCGAGGTTCTCATTTATGTGCCATCGATTGCCAATTTCCGGATGACATGGCTGCGTGATAAAGTTGCGGTGGCAGATGTTGCATCACTCGTGCTGGAGGCAGCCCCGGACAATATGGTTCCGCCCAAACTGCGCGATGAGATTTTGTCCAAGGCCGGCGCAAAGGCAATCGGCATGGACAGGGGCGGACGGCACGACCTTGTATTGCAACCTGATACGAAGCTTGAGGTGGACAAGCATTTCGATCTCACCCAAACGACGATTATCGGCTCCATCGTTGATGCGTTCGATGCCCTTTTTGCAGGCGATGGGCGCGTGATCATGATTGTTGATTTGCCCCATATGGGCGAAGGAGAGCGTGCCGAACTGGTTATCGACGAAGCGCCCCTGCGGGCTGCAATGATTCAATATTCGGTAAACATTCTCACCTTGTCCATTGTGCTCTCCTTGCTGGTGGCAGGCTGCGTGTTCTTTGTTCTTAACAATGTCATGGTGCGCCCGATGCAGCGGATTACCCGCAACATGCTGCGCTTTTCAGAAGACCCCGAAGACACCTCGCGCATCATTTCGCCATCGGGCCGGCAGGATGAAATCGGCATTGCCGAGCGCGAGTTGCACAATATGCAAACCGAGCTTGCCAATACCTTGCAGCAAAAAACCCATCTGGCCGCACTCGGGCTTGCGGTTTCCAAGATCAGTCATGATTTGCGCAACATGCTGGCATCGGCCCAGGTCATTTCCGACCGGTTGATCCTGATTGATGACCCGACCGTGAAGAAATTCGCACCCAAGCTCATCATGTCCCTTGATAGGGCCATCGATTTTTGCGCGCAAACCCTCAAGTACGGGCGCGCCCAGGAGCCACCACCCCGGCGCGATAAGTTTTTCCTGCGCATGGTGGCCGATGATGTCATTGATGCGGCAGCGCCGCACACATCAAATCTGGTGGTACTGTACAATGATGTGCCGCGCGAAGTGAAAATTGATGCCGACCGCGAGCACATTTTCCGCATTCTCACCAACCTCATCCGCAATGCGGTGGAGGCGCTCGAAAGCCCGCTGGCCGCGACACCTGAAAAAAATGGTGCGGTTCATATAAACGCCTGGCGCGAGGGAGCGGTGGTGATAATCGAGGTCTCCGACAATGGGCCAGGCGTTCCCGAAAGGGCGCGCCAGCACATGTTTGAGGCGTTTCAGGGCTCGGCAAAATCCGGCGGCACCGGCCTTGGCCTTGCCATCGCAGCTGAGCTTGCCCGCGCCCATGGCGGCAATGTCTCGCTGCAGGATAGTGAAACCGGTGCAAAATTCTGGATTGCAATCCCTGATTCAGTGCCAGATATCAGTCCTGGCCGCCGGGGTGAGCTGGAGGCCGGCTAAACCAGAACCAAAAAAGGGCGATAATCTGCAACCCCAAGAAAAGCCCAAAGCCTGCCTGGTAGCCTTCGCGCGCATATCCCCCATCTGATGTTTGCGGCCATAAATCGATAACAAATCCGATTGCCGACTGGCTGATGAAGGCGGTTGAAAAAACAAGCAGGTTCATGGCCGTGTTAGCGCGCCCTGCAAGATGGGCTCCGAAATACGAGGCAAGCCAGGGATAGGCCAAAATGCCCGCCTGGCCCACCATGCCGAAAACAAACCAAACCGCAGGTACTGCCCAGGGCACTTCCATGATTATGGCAACCTCGGTTGCCATGTAGACGAGAACGAAACCGGTCATAACAGTTAAAAGGCCGACGCCGCGCCGGCCAAGCCAGTCTGCAACCGCACCGCTTAACAGCGTTCCGGCGAGAAAGCCTATCGCCATCAAGCCAAGCTGTTCGGCAACGCCAGCCCTGTCGAGCCCGGCCACATCGCGCATCCACGGGCCGGCCCACAATGTCTGAATACCGATATGCACGCCCGCCGTTGTTGCCACGAGCGGGGCCAGCCGCCAGAAGGCCTTGTCGGAATATATGCCGGCGACCGACTTTATCTGAGCGTTGAGCGGTTCCGGCTCACTGCGTTCTGGTTGATCTGGCACAAGGGTGAAAATCACCACCGCAACAACAAGGGTGAGCGCTGCAAGACCGATAAACAGGCCCCGCCAGCCAACGGCCTGAACGGCAAGCTCCGCCGGCACCGTTGCCGTCATGATGCCAAGCCCGCCCACTGCCATGATGCAAGCATTGGCAAGGGCGCGCCTTTGCTCAGGAACCCATAGGGCTACGGCCTTAAAGCCTGCCATCAGGCCGCCGGCAGAACCAACTCCAATTAATGCGCGGGCGAAAATGAGGCCAACAATACCACCGGCAAACGAAAAGATGAGTGCGCCAGTTGCCGCAACGCAGACAAGCGTTGCCTGAACCTTGCGGGGGCCAAACCTGTCAAGCAACACACCAAGCGGCAATTGAAACCCGGCAAAGCCAAGAAGATAGGCCGCCGTCAGCAACCCAAGTTCGCTTGCCGACAAGCCGATATCGCGCACCAAGTCAGGAGCAACGACAGCATTCACTGCCCTGTAGAGGTAGGAAAAGAAATATCCCAACGAGAACGGCGCCAGCACATGGATAACAAGCCAGACCAAACCGTTCCGCCGGGAAGTGGCTATCACCCTTGCCTACTCCACCTCAATAACCACGCCCTCGCGGCGTGGGTCCGCACCACCATCCATGCCCCCAGCGGTTATGCGCACGCCGTGCAGGCCCGAATTGAGCGAGCGGGTTTTCGCTTCATGGCCCATGGCGATGAGCGGCTCGACGAGTTTTGCAAGGGAGGTGTTCAGCTCAACTTCCGTTCGCCCATTGCGGTTCACATGGTGGGGCAGGTTTATCGCCGCCTGCATTGGCAGCTTCCAGTCAATCAGGCCGATAACCGTTTTCGTTACATAGCCGATAATGCGGCTGCCGCCCGGTGAGCCGATTGCGGCAAACAGCGAGCCATCTTGATTGAATACAAGAGTTGGCGACATGGATGAGCGCGGGCGCTTGCCCGGCTCAACCCGGTTGGCGATTTTTTCACCATCCTTTTCCGGCCGGAATGAGAAATCGGTGAGTTGATTGTTCAGCAGGAAGCCGTGCACAAGCTGGTGGGAACCAAAACCGCCTTCCACAGATGTTGTCATGGAAACCGCATTGCCATCGCCATCTACAATGGAAAGATGGCTTGTGCCTGGCCTGGTAACATCATCGGCCTCGGATTTCCGTGCCGGTGCGCCAGGGGGCGTTCCTGCCTCAGCTTTGCCCATGGACCGTGACGGGTTAATCGCTGCGCCACGGGCGTTCAGGTAGGCCTCATCCAACAGCCCGCTAACCGGCACATCGACAAAGTCCGCATCTGCCATGAACATGCCCCTGTCGGCGAAGGCCAGACGGCTTGCCTCAGAAATAAGGTGCACCGCCTCCAGTGAACCGGGCTCCAGTGCGCCCAAATCGAACGGCTCAAGAAGTCTCAATGTCATAAGGCTGGTAAGGCCGCCGGACGTGGGCGGCCCCATACCACACACTTTATAAGCGCGGTAGGTTGTGCACACCCCATCGCGGCGTTTGGCCTTGTAGGCTTTCAGGTCTTCAAGGGACAGTTTGCCGGGGTTCGACTGATGGCTTCGCACCGCCGCCACCATGGCCTTGGCAATCTCACCTTCGTAGAAGCCTTGAGGGCCTTGATTGGCAATAAATTCAAGAGTTCGCGCATAGTCCGGGTTTTTCAGTATGAACCCGATCGGATGCGGTTCAAGGCCAGCGGCGGTTTCACGGAAGAAATAGTGCCGGGTTGCGGTTTCTCTTTGCAGAAACTTGAACCGCGCTAGAAGGCCGTAGAGCCTAGGGCTTACGGAAAATCCAGACCGGGCAAGTTTTATGGCCGGGCCGAACAGTTCTTTCCATGAGAGCTTGCCATGGTCATTATGGGCAAGGGCCGCCATGGCGATGACGCCAGGCGTACCGACGGCGCGCCCTCCCACCACTGCATCCATGAACTTCATTGGCTCGCCATCTTCGCCCAGAAACATATCAGGCGTTGCACCGGCCGGGGCTGTTTCACGCCCGTCATAGGTATCGAATTTTGCCGATGCCTTTGCCCAGTGCAGCATGAATGCCCCGCCGCCGATGCCAGATGATTGTGGCTCAACCAGCGACAATACAAGTTGCGCTGCAATTGCCGCATCAACTGCGCTGCCGCCCTGGCGCAGCATTTGCGCTGCTGCCTCAGAGGCGTGGCGGTTGGCGGTGGTCACCATGGCCTTGCCCGCGATGGCGGCAGTTGTTTGAAAAGAAATAAAAAGAAAAAAAATCAAAAACTGAAATTTGCGCATTGGACTAACCTGTTTCAAAGTGGTTTTGAGTATCAACATGAATGTTAGGTTCAGAACTCTTCAATGTCATACAATTCTGTTCGCAATAGCAAGCCTAGATGCAAGCAGGTAAAACCACCTGCCGCTTTCCACTTGTCCGGCAGCGAATTTCACGTCACGCAGAATGGATGGCATTGATGAGTTTTGTACCTTGCACCGGCAAAAACAATCTCATTACCGATGTGGCAGGCATTTCTGTCGGCAACGCCGGTGACGAAAAGCGCGCCTCCGGTGTTACCGCGATACTCACCGGACAGGGCGCGGTGGCGGGCGTTGATGTGCGCGGCGGCGGGCCGGCAACCCGCGAAACCGATGCGCTGGACCCAAGCTGCCTGGTTGGGAAAATTCACGGCGTGGTTCTGTCGGGCGGCTCGGTGTTTGGGCTGGCCGCAGCGGACGGTGCAGTTCAAGCGCTGGCAGGACAAGGCATCGGGTTTACCTTTGGCGGCCAGCCACACCCCTGCCCCGTGGTGCCGGCCGCATGCCTGTTTGACCTCACCAATGGCGCCGACAAGGCCTGGGGCAATACCCCGCCTTATCGGGAATTGGGAGCAGCTGCGTGCAAGGCGGCGTCAGCAGATTTTGCCCTCGGCAATCAGGGGGCGGGCCTTGGTGCAGCGGCAGGCTGCCTGAAGGGTGGGCTTGGAAGCGCATCTTCGGTTTCAGATGGCGTCACGATAGGCGCCCTTGCCGCTGTCAATTCATTCGGTTCAGCGGTTGTTCCCGGTACCGATTGCCTTTGGGCTGCGCCATTTGCCGTCGGAAATGAGTATCCCGGCGGCGGCCTGCCCGGCCTTGATGGCAATCTGGACCAGACAAAAGGCACAAAGGCAGAGCTTAGCGCCGGGGCAGATGCACCGGGGCGCAACACAACCCTTTGTGTTGTGGCAACCGATGCTGACCTCACCAAGGCGCAGGCTGAGCGGCTTGCCATTATGGCGGGCGATGGTATGGCCCGGGCCCTGAGGCCGGTGCACACGCCATTTGACGGCGATATCGTTTTTGCCCTTGCTACAGGGGCGACAAACCGGCGGCCAGACCCGCTGGAACTTGCAAAACTGGGCGGATTGGCGGCGGACTGCCTGGCCCGCGCTATCGCCCGGGGTGTGTGGGAGGCAGGCAGCATATTTGGCATCCCGGCACTTAACCCGGCCAATTGAAAAGAAAGTTCCGTGTAACTTTCAAAATCATCGATAATCCTGCTTGCGTTTGCAGGCGCAAAGGGGTAGGACAAGCCGCTCGCGCGGCAGAGGCTGCGCGGACACTTCAAGCGCCGGTAGCTCAGCTGGATAGAGCACCAGACTACGAATCTGGGGGTCGGGGGTTCGAATCCTCCCCGGCGCGCCATTTTTTCAAAGAAAAATCAGTGTGTTGAGATAATGCCTGCCGCTGAATGGGGCGCCAGTTCTGAAATAGGTCACAAATAGGTCACACATTCGGGCGGCGAATTTCATACGCTAATGATGAAAAAGTCTGGAGCCTCAGCAGTTGGTTGTCATCTCTAGGAAACGGACGAATCCCTTTTCTATGACGCAATTGTTTGTGTAGAGAAAGAAGGCGACCCCGGCGGCCTATCCGCGGTAGCAGCGCCTAAGG
>JBPCVY010000018.1:0-9439 GCA_051010055.1 Hyphomicrobiales bacterium
CCCTTGGCGCGCAAGACAATGCGCGTTTTTGCCGAATAAAGGCTGGGCGCGATGGCGTAGAAGATAAGGCCCATGGGTGTGCCCTTAAACTGAGAGGGTGGGCCACATGACCCACCCTGATCTTACACGGAAACCGCTTGGTTAGTTGGACAGCTTCCACTTGCGGCCGAGCTGGTCGAAGAACCCACGCTCGGATTTGAGTTGAATCCAAGTGTTGACGAAGTTGATCCAAACCTGGTCGTCCTGCGGCAGCAACATGGCAATTGGCGTGCGCGCTCTTGCCTGGGCAACCGGCACAACCATCATGTCCGGATACTTCTCAACCAGCTTATAAGCCTCAACGTTTGAAGTGATATGTGCATCGGCACGCCCGGCCAGGACTTCCTGGAAATCACGTGCAGGTGCTTCCACAATTTTGTGCTTCGCGTTGGGGAAGAACCGCTTAACCTGGTCTTCCTGGGTGGTGCCGAGGGTTGCCGCAACTGTCACGTCCGCTTTGTCCAAATCGGTCCAGTCTTTGAATTTGTCAGCGTTCTTTTTCATAGTGAGCGGCACGGTGGCCAATGAGAAATAGCTTGTCGAAAATCCGGCCACCTTTGCCCGGCTTGGCTTCAAGGATGCAGAACCAGTCATGTGATACTTGCCGGAGACAACGCCAGAGACCAGGGTCTTCCAGTCTGCAGGCACAAATTCAACCTTCACACCGAGATCCTTGGCAAGCTCGGTCATCACGTCAATGTCGTAGCCTTTGTAAGAGTTTGTTGCCGGGTCCTTCATGGTCATCGGGTTCCAGTCGCCCGTTGTGCCAACTTTCAGAACGCCTGAACTAAGAATATCTTTCAAGGCGCCTTCCGCATTTGCGCTCACGCTGGCTACCATCAACAGGGCCGCTGCGCAAAAAATCTTTACAAGCCTCATCTGTCCACTCCCTTATGTGTTTTGCTTTGCCCAATTTCTTTGCCAGGCTCAACAGCAAAGAATATACGTTTTAGTGGTGTGCACAATGGCACATCGGGGAGAGGAAGCAATATGCAAGAAGTTAGAGCAGGACAGCCGCTAATTGTTCTGGAGAATGTCTCAAAATGGTTTGATAAGTTTCAGGCCCTCAAAGACGTAAGCTTAACTGTTGATGCTGGCGCAAAGGTTGTTGTTTGCGGACCATCAGGTTCAGGCAAGTCGACAATGATACGCTGCATTAACCGGCTTGAACGCCATGAGGGGGGGCGCATTATAGTTGATAATGTGGAACTGACCGACAGGGCATCAGATATTGATGCGGTGCGCGGTGAAGTCGGCATGGTTTTTCAGCAATTCAATCTGTTTCCTCATTTATCAGTATTGGACAACCTCACATTGGGGCCTATGCGGGTGCGCAAGCTTTCCAAAACAGAAGCTGAAGAGCGCGCCATGGAATATTTGGAGCGGGTGCATATTCCAGAACAGGCTCAGAAGTTCCCCTCGCAGCTTTCAGGCGGCCAGCAACAGCGCGTGGCCATTGCCAGGTCTTTATGCATGGAGCCGCGCATTATGCTGTTTGATGAGCCGACCTCCGCCCTTGACCCGGAGATGATTTCCGAGGTTCTGGACGTCATCACCGAGCTTGCCGGCACCGGCATGACCATGGTGGTCGTCACCCACGAAATGGGATTTGCGCGGCGGGTTGCCGACACCATGGTTTTCATGGACCAGGGCGAGATTGTCGAGATGGCAACGCCGGAAAAATTCTTCACCAAGCCCGACAGTGAACGCTGCCAGACTTTCCTGAAACAGATTTTGGCGCACTAGCGGAGGCTGCCATGAAACTATTCAAAACAGCCCTGCTGCTTTGCCTTTGCGCTGTTCTCGTGAGCGGGTGTTCGTCCAATTGGGGCTGGTATGTTGTCTCGCCATCAACTGAGCAGGGGCTTACCAATCTTCAATTCCTGCTCGGCGGTTTGAAATACACGCTTGCCCTGTCCATAACTGCCATTGCGATATCGGTTGTCACCGGGTTGCTGGTTGCCCTTCCGGGCCTTTCTGAAAAGCGCCCGCTGCGTGCCTTTAACCGCACATATGTGGAGCTGGTGCGTGCGGTGCCCATACTGGTACTCATTTTGTGGGTGTATTACGGCCTCCCGCAGGTTGCGGACATCTCAATCAGCGTTTTCTGGGCAGGGGTGATAGCCCTTGCATTGTCTGACAGTGCTTTCCAGGCAGAGATTTTTCGCGCCGGTATCCAGTCCATCGACAGGGGGCAGACGGAAGCTGCCCAGTCCATCTCGCTCAGCTACCGGGACACCATGCGCTATGTGATTTTGCCGCAAGCCATCCGCCGCATTCTGCCGCCGCTTGGAAACCAGCTTGTGTACATGCTGAAAATGTCTTCGCTGGTCTCGGTCATCGGCATGCAGGAGCTCACCCGGCGCGCAAACGAGCTGGTGGTGACGGAATACAGGCCGTTGGAGATTTACACAATTCTGGTGCTGGAATATCTGGTGTTGATTTTGATCGTATCTGCAGGCGTGCGCTGGCTTGAGCGGCGCATGCGCGCCGATGAACGCTTGAGGTGAGCTTGCCCTACGGCAGGATGTAGTTCATCCAGGCTTCCATGCGCAGCATAACCTTGCGGATGAGGTGGGTGGCCTTCATCTGGTCTGTGTAGATAGCTGCGGTGCCCACACTCCCGCCGAAAAATTTGGATGTGTCGATGTTCGGGTCATCAGGGACAAGGATAACGCCATAGGGTTCGGCTGCCTGTTGGGGAGTAGGAGCTGTCGTTACAACGCCACTTGCCTGTAACTGGCCGGCAGCGGTCATCTGCACAATGTCTTGAACCTTCGCCTTGAAAACTCTGCCCGGATAAAGGTTGAAAACCACCTCAGCGGTTTGACCCGGTTTGATATAGCGCAGCCGGCGCTGGGAGATACCCAAAGCCAGGCGGTTCTCATTGGTGTTCACAAATGCTACCCAGGAGCGAACTGGAAAATTTCCAACTCGTTGGCCGGCTCTAAGGCTGAACCCGATGAGAAAGCCGTCAGATGGGGCACGCACCACGGTTTCCTTCAAGTTCCATTCCGCATTTTTCAATTCAGACTCAATTCGGGCCACGGTGGTATTCACCCCATTAATTTGGGACTCATAAGCAAGCTGGGCGCGCCGCTCATTAGCAACTGCCTGGTTTACAGCCTGCTCAGCGCCCACAACTCGCAACCGCCGGTTCTCCACTTCTAGCTCTGAAAATGGCTGGCTGGGGCTCCGGTTCGCACTGGCATACCGCTCGTATGATTGCTTTGCTTGGTCCCGTGATGCCTTTGCCTGCTCAACCGATGCTTTCGCAGCTTCCAGGTCGGCCTCAAGCTGGGGCACAGCCTGTTCTGCCGCTGCCAGCTCGGCTCTCTTGCCGTCTACCGTGTTTTGAAAGGTCTCCGGGTCGATTTTGAAAATGACATCGCCTTCGTTCATCGGCTTCAGGGGTTCCGACGGGATTTCTATGATTTCACCGGTAACATTGGGAATGATTTCCACAACAGCCTGATACATGCGGACGGCGCCAGCAGGCGCTCCCCATTGCATGGGAATGAACAGCACGATCAGCAGCACGAAAAGCCATAAAACCGGACTTATTTTCCAGAACAGGTTCAGCTTAATGATTTTCAGCTTAACCAGCAGGAAAAGCAGTCCGACATAAAGAAGCGTGAGAAAGGCAATCATGAGCCGGCGCCCTTTGCGCTTTCAGCGTTTGCCTCTTCCTGGGAACTGGAAAAGAGCGGGCCTCGCGCTGTGTATGCCCAGATAAATGCCAGCGGCGTTAAAAGGCCAAGGGTTATCGCTCCCCACCAGCCGCACACGTTAATCGCGTCAGCTTGAGGGTGATTGCGCGCGCGTGCGATCTTGCCCGGCGCCATGGCAAGCGCAAGCCAAATGCCGATGATAGCGGCGAAAAGAATGATAAGAATGATGAGCGCGAAAATATCCAGCCCGGTCATATGAGGTCTCCAGCCCTTAATCGCGACACCACATCTCACGACATTTGCTGCAGAATTGCAAGATTGCCTTGCGCCCAAAAAGCGCCATCAAAAAGGATTTGCCAATATACCGGCAAACCGGCAGCATTGGCGGTGTCCAATTAATTAATTTCCTTAATTGAGGTGAAGGCAATGTCAGAGCAACTGCCAGAGGATAATCAATCTCCGGAAGTAGGTGGCTGGATTGACCCGGGACCGAAAAACATCCAGCTTGCCTACATTCTCTACCTGCTCAGTTTCGTTGTTGGATTTTCCGTGCTTATCGGTCTTGTGTTTTCTTATATGAACCGGGGCGTTGGCGGCGAGACGCTTGACAGTCACTATACATACCTCATCCGCACTTTCTGGATCGGCCTTCTTTATGCGCTGATTTCGTTTGCTCTGGCGGTGGTATTGATAGGCTTTTTGCTGATGTTTGTCGCGGCAATCTGGATGATCATCCGCTGCGTAAAGGGGTTGCAGGCCATTGCCCGCAATGAACCGGTTCCCAACCCGCAAACCTGGCTGATTTAAACTCTACTCTTTCGGGCCCATAACGACGGAAAGGGCTCCCGATGAAATGTCAAAGTCAAACCGGGTGCCGACTACGGGCTCGCCGTCGAGATTGATATGCAGGGGCCTGTCGGACTCAATGGAAAAGGAAGCCTTCTGCCGGTAAAGCAAGAACTGGTTCGTTTCGTTAAAAGGGTCGGAAAGTTCGCTTGCAACTTTCGCAACTTCGCCCGGCGCAAACTCCGACAGAACCGCAATATCCAAAAGCCCGTCCGTTAGGTCTGCCTTGGGCGCTACATCAAACGCCCCGCCTGCATATCTGCTGTTGCCTACCGCCATCACCAGCATGGCGGTTTCGCCCGGCGGTTCGCCGGCCGCGGTAAACTTGCACAAATAGGGCTTCAGCTTTGACACCTTGGCAATTCCCATGAGGGTATAGGCGGTCCCGCCCAGCGCCTTTTTCATATCCTGCGGCGTTGTTGCGGTGATTTCTGAACCAAAGCCGCCGCTTGCCACATTGATGAAATACTTGCCGTTCATGCGGCCAACGTCGATAGGCGTTGCGGCGCCCGTGCAAGCCAGTTCCAAGGCAGCTTCCAGATTGTCCGCCGGAACGGAAATGCCGCGGGCAAAATCGTTTGCTGTGCCAAGAGGAAAAACCCCAAGGGAGACTTTTTCGTTGAGGCCCTTTTTCATCAACCCATTGACAACAGCATTCAAGGTGCCGTCTCCGCCGCCGGCAATGATGCGGGCCGCCCCTTTGCCCACATATTTTTTGATGGCGCGGCGCATGTCGCGCTTTGTCCACGGAATGAACACTTCCACCTGCTGGCCCGAATTGCGCACCCCTTTCACAGCCTCTTTCACTTCTGGCCGCGTGCACGATTTTTTGTGCATGATGAGGAGGGGCGGTTTTTCCGGTTTTGACATATTCAGTTCCCAGCATTGGCGTTTGCGTTACCCGTAAAACAGTCTAGTCGATTTCCGCCAACTGTAAAAAGAAGCGTCCATCCCGGAGGGCGGGATGGACGCCAGGTGCGCCGGCACTTCTTAAGGAGGGGCTTCAAAAACCGGCGCTGCTTTATGTTGTGATGTAGCCCTAGAACATGCCTTCAACTGTCGTCAAGCCGAGCGCGTCCCAATCGAGCATGCCGCCACGGTAGTAAAAGATTTTCTCAGCCGGATAGCCCTCGCGGATCATTGCGCGCATGGCCATAGGGCTTTGCGGGCAAACCGGGCCGTTGCAGAAACCAACCACCTTCTTTGCCTTGGCACAATCAAAATTGCCGTCGGCCTTTTCGCACCCAAGCTCGTCCAGCCGGTCGGCGACCTCGGTGTAGGGAATGTGAATGGAGCCGGGGATCGTGCCCTTTATGCGCCATTCCACGGTGCGCATGTCAACAACGGTATACGCCGGATCTTTCAGCGCATTGAGTACCTCTATTTCCGTTGCCGGATTCACACCTTCAGCGGGGATAAGCGGTTGCAGGAAGCCCTTGTTCTTGGCGCAAGCGGTCATGACACGGGTGATTTCCACCGGGCCATCGTCAGTTTCGACAATAATGGATTTTTCATCACCGATGATTTTCAGTTTTTCGCTGTCACTCGCCTGTGCTGCTCCGATACTGAAAACCAATGCGATACTTGCAGCAATATGCTTCAACATACCAAATTCCTCCGCCAGTTTTTATGTAATTCTCAATATTACATTCAAATATTCGAATGTATATATGTTAATTAATTGTACACAGCGCATGGCAGCAGCAAAGTGGAAATTCCCGTGGGCCTTCTTTGCCGATGAATTGGCCCTTGCGCCTTTACGCTGTGGTAAGGCACAGATGCAATCCAGCGAACTTTTCGGCTTTCAGTAATGGCATACAGCTCCGGAAGTGACGACAAATACGGGCCCGACAGCGATTATTCCTGGCTGCGGCTTACCCTGTCACTGGTGCTCAGCACCATTGGCGGGGTTGGCCTGTGGTCGGTGGTTGTTGTGTTGCCGGTCATTGAAACCGAATTCGGCGTCGACAGGGCCGGGGCTTCAATGCCCTTCACTGCAACCATGGTTGGCTTTGCCATTGGCCAGGTGTTCATGGGCCGGTTGGCAGACAGGTTCGGCATTGTGGTGCCGCTGGTCATCGGCTCTTTGATGCTGGGGGCCGGATACGTCCTGGCGGCCTTTTCCGAAAACCTTTGGCAGTTCATGCTGGTTCAGGCGCTTTTTATTGGTGTGCTTGGCAGTTCGGCTACATTCGGTCCGTTGGTGGCTGATGTGTCCCACTGGTTTGAGCGCCGCAGGGGAATAGCGATTGCTGTAGTCGCAAGCGGCAACTATCTCGCCGGCACTATCTGGCCGCCCATCTTGCAGTACGGCATCGAAACAATCGGTTGGCGCAGCTCCTATATGGCCATTGGCATTTTGTGTGTTGTAACCATGCTGCCTCTGGCATTCGCGCTTCGGCGGCGCCCTCACCTTGAAGATGAAGATGCGCCCGCGCCCGTCGTCAGGGTGGGCAGGCGGCCAAACGCATCGCCTGCAACCATTCAAACAATGCTCATAATTGCCGGGCTTGCCTGTTGCATCGCCATGGCCATGCCACAGGTGCATATAGTCGCCTACTGCAATGACTTAGGCTATGGCGCCCAGCGCGGTGCGGAAATGTTGTCACTAATGCTCGGCTTTGGGGTCATCTCGCGGCTCGCCTCAGGAGTGATTGCCGACAGAATTGGCGGCGTCAGAACCCTTATTCTTGGCTCAGCCCTGCAATGTCTGGCGCTCTTGTTTTACCTGCCCTTTGACGGGCTAGTGTCGCTGTATCTCGTTTCGGCCCTGTTCGGCCTTTCGCAAGGGGGCATCGTGCCAAGTTACGCGCTCATTGTCCGCGAATATTTCCCGGCCCGTGAAGCAGGCGCCCGCGTTGGCCTGGTGCTTACAGCATCTGTTATTGGCATGGCGGTTGGCGGCTGGATGTCAGGTGAAATCTACGACTTTACCGGCTCCTATGAAGCAGCATTCCTCAACGGCATTGCCTGGAACGTGGTCAATATGCTGATTGCGCTGTGGCTTTTGACCGGGGGCTTTTCATTCCGGCGGCGATACGCTTAAGTCACTCTTCAATTTCAGTTGCTGGGAGGCTTGCCTGAATGAGCGCGCTGTTTTCACCCATTTCCATGCGCGGAATGTCCCTGAAAAACCGCATCGTTGTTGCGCCCATGTGCCAATACATTGCGCGCGATGGCATCATGCATGATTGGCACCTCATGCACCTTGGTCAGTTCACAATGGGTGCGGCAGGCCTGGTGATGACGGAGGCTACCCATGTCTCTTCTATCGGTCGCATCACTCCTGGTTGCGCCGGGTTGTGGAACGATGAGCAGGAAGCAGCGATGAAACGTATCGTCGATTTTTCGAAAGCACATGGCGTGGCGAAAATGGGCATCCAGCTTGCTCATGCCGGGCGCAAGGGTTCGTGCCGCACCCCGCTCAATGGTGATGGGCCGCTGCATGAAGACGAAGCGCCATGGAAATGTGTTGCACCATCTGCAATGCCGTTTTCGCCGGACTGGCCGGTGCCCGAAGCGCTTGATGAAGCGGGCATGCAGCAAATCAAGGCGCAGTTTATCGAAGCGGCAAAGCGGGCAGAGCGTGTCGGTTTTGAAACGGCTGAGTTGCATGCTGCCCACGGTTACCTGCTGAACCAGTTCCTATCGCCGCTGTCCAACAAACGCACCGACGGCTATGGTGGCAACCATGAAAACCGCATGCGCTACGTGTTGGAAATATTCGAGGCGTTGCGGGACGTCTGGCCTGCAGACAAACCACTTGGCATCCGCCTCAGCGCGGTGGAGTGGGTCGAGGGCGGCTCAACAATCGAAGACACAATGGCTCTTTCAAAGGAGCTGGAAGCCATTGGCTGTGACTATATTGATGTATCATCTGGTGGGCTTGACTACCGCCAGAAAATCAAAGCCGGCCCGAGCTATCAGGTGGGGTTTGCCCAAGCGATAAAGAAAGAGGTCGATATCCCCGTGATGGCGGTGGGTCTGATTACAACGGCCCGGCAGGCGGAAGAAATTGTTTCTGAGGGCAAGGCCGATTTTGTTATGCTCGCCCGCGGCATGATGGATGACCCTCACTGGGCATGGCACGCCGCGGGAGAACTGGGCGCAAAAACCGAGTACCCGCCGCAATATATCAGGTGCAGCCCTGAATATTGGCGTCACGACCGGAAGATTTAATGAGCGGCCAAACTGGGAGGAGCAAATGCCATCAAATGATTTAACGTTTGCCGGCCTGCGTTGCAGGATTTTGAATGTACCTCTCAACCGCCCCATCATTTCCCGGGTGGGAGCATTTGAAAAATGGGCCTTCATTTGTTTGGACATTGAGACGAAAGGAGGCATTACCGGGCGCAGTTATCTGGCCCCATACCTGATTGATTATGCCCCGGCAATCGTCCACTGCATTGAGATGCTAGCTGCGCCAATGAGGGGGCAATCCATCGCACCGGCGAATTTTTACGACGACGCGATGAAACGTATATCGCTCATTGGCAAAAGCGGCATTGCGCTTTATGCCCTTGCAGCGCTCGACATGGCTCTTTGGGATGCCCATGCACAGGCAGCGGGCGCTCCGCTCGCCGTTCACCTTGGAGGCACCATCGAGCCGGTAAAGGCCTACAACTCACGGGGGTTGTGGCTCTCGCCAGTGGAAGAACTTCCATCCGAGGCTGAGCTTCTTGTGAAAGAAGGGGGCTTTGATGCGGTAAAAATGCGTTTTGGCCGAGCGGAAATGATGGAGGACATTGCCGCGGCGGCTGCCGTGCGCGAGGCGGTTGGTGAAGATGTTGCCGTTATGTCTGACTTCAATCAGGGGCTGACATTTTCAGAAGCCCTGCATTGGATGCATGCGTTGGATGATGCGGG
Organism: Hyphomicrobiales bacterium; assembly: GCA_051010055.1. GTDB lineage: Bacteria > Pseudomonadota > Alphaproteobacteria > Rhizobiales > CAJQND01 > CAJQND01. Next base: position 9,423 of record JBPCVY010000018.1, read on the forward strand.
ACTTTACTGGTTTGAAG
>JBPCVY010000019.1:0-6977 GCA_051010055.1 Hyphomicrobiales bacterium
TTCGGCAAAACCCTCAATCCTTGGAACACATCGCGCTCGGCTGCAGGTTCATCAGGCGGTGCAGCAGTGGCGTTGGCCACGGGAACCGCGTGGGTTGCCCATGGCTCGGATATGGGTGGCAGCCTGCGCAATCCGGCCAGCTTTTGCGGCATCACCGGCATGCGCCCTTCACCGGGGCGGATTGCAACAACGCGCGCATCGTCAATTGGCGGGTTGCTCGGCGCTGACGGACCAATGGCGCGCGATGTGGAGGATTTGGCGCTGCTGTTCGATGCCATGCGCGGGGAGGCGCCAGGTGACCCCATTTCCATCCCCTATGACGGAGTTTCTTACCTTGATGCAGCGCGCACCGGCCCGGCGCCGAAAAGAGTGGCGCTGAGCCGCGACCTCGGTATTACTCCCGTTGACGGGGAAGTCGGTGACATTGTCTTGGCGGCCGGGAGGAGGTTTGATGAAGCCGGTGTTGAGGTTGTCGAAGCCCATCCAGATTTGTCCGAAGCCCATGACTGTTTTCAGACGCTGAGAGCGCTTTCGTTTGCAACCTCTCTGAAGCCGCTTTTGGAAAACCATCACGGCAAACTGAAACCGGAGGTCATCTGGAACATTGAGAAAGGCCTTGCACTCACCGCCGATGATATCGTTAAAGCAGAGAATCAACGCGCGGCCATGTTTCAACGGGTTCTGGAATTTTTCCAAACCTATGATTTGCTGTTGTGTCCGGCCACCATTGTCGCTGCCTATCCGGTTGAACAGCGTTATTTGGAAGAGTGCGATGGGCATAAATTCTCGAACTATATCGAGTGGCTGGCAATCGCCTATGCCATCACGAATGTCGCCTGTCCGGCGCTATCGCTCCCGGCCGGGTTTAACTCCGAAAATCTCCCGGTCGGTATTCAGATTGTCGGCCCGCCACGCGGGGATGCCAATGTGATCCGCGGTGCGCGGCTGCTCGAAGATATACTTGGGCTGAGGGGATCGGTGCCGATCGACCCACGTGTTGCATAATCATCGGGTCGCCGATTAAAGTTGCCGTGAGTGACAGGGGAGGAAGTTAATGAAAGCGCTCATGCAGGATTGGCCATTGCTGATCCACACCATTCTTGATCATGCTGAAAACCATCATGGTGATGCTGAGGTGGTCTCGCGCACCGTGGAAGGCCCCATCCATCGCTATACCTACAAGGACTTGGGAGCACGCGCCCGCCGGCTTGCAGATGCGGCGAAGAAAAAGCTCGGTATCGAGGAAGGTGATGTTGTCGGAACCATGGCCTGGAACGGCTACCGGCATATGGAAACATGGTACGCGATTATGGGCATTGGCGCGGTGGTGCACACGCTCAACCCGCGCCTCTTCAAAGAGCAGCTAACTTACATCATCAACCATGCTGAAGATGGCTGGTTCTTCCTTGATTTGACCTTCGTGCCCATTTTGGAAGGTGTGCGGGACGAGCTTGAGACGGTTAAGGGATTTGTCATTATGACCGACCGGGCGCATATGCCCGAAACATCACTGAAAAATGTGGTTTGCTATGAAGAGCTGCTGGAAGAGGGCCGCGCCGATTTTTCCTGGCCCAAGCTTGATGAAAACATCGCCTGCGGCATGTGCTACACCTCCGGCACCACCGGCAACCCCAAGGGCGTTGTCTACTCCCAGCGCTCCAACGTAATCCACGCAATGGCAACGTGTGCAGCAGATGCGCTGGCCATTTCCTGCCGCGAAACCGTCATGCCTGTGGTGCCCATGTTCCACGCCAATGCCTGGACCCTGGTTTTTGCAACGCCCATGAGCGGCAGCAAACTGGTTTTGCCCGGCCCGCTGATGGATGGCGCTTCCATTTATGAGCTATTGTCCACCGAAGGGGTGACGATGACCGCGGCGGTGCCAACTATCTGGCTGATGTTATTGCAATACCTTGAGAGCAATCCAGACTTGCTGCTGCCTGATCTTCAGCGGGTGGTCATCGGTGGCTCGGCATGCCCGGAATCCATGATGGATGCGTTCGAGCAGAAATATGACAGCCAGGTTATTCACGCCTGGGGCATGACGGAAATGAGCCCGCTTGGGACTTTGTGCACCCGTAAGCCCGGCATGAGCGATGGAGACTGGAAAGCGGCCCGGGTGAAACAGGGGCGCACGGTTTATACCGTAGAGCTCAAAATCACCGATGATGATGGCAATCTGCTGCCCCATGACGGCAAGGCGTTCGGACATCTCATGGTGCGTGGGCCGGCCATATCCAGCGCCTATCACAAGGGAGAGGGCGGAAATATTTTGGACGATGAAGGCTATTTCGACACCGGTGATGTTTCAACGCTGGATGAAGAGGGATATATGCAAATCACCGATCGCTCCAAGGATGTAATCAAGTCGGGCGGTGAATGGATTTCCTCCATCGATCTTGAAAACCTGGCTGTCGGACATCCGGATGTGACAGAAGCTGCAGTAATCGGAATTGCCCACCCGAAATGGGACGAGCGTCCCTTACTGGTGATCGTCGCCAAAGAAGGCACATCGCCCACTGGAGAAGAGCTGCTGGCTTATATGGAAGGTAAAATCGCCAAATGGTGGATGCCAGATGATGTGGCTTTTGTGGACGAAATCCCGCACACGGCAACGGGCAAGATTTCAAAGCTGCGCCTGCGCGAGCAGTTTGAATCCTATACCTTCCCCCGCGTGAACGCTGCCGAATAGTAATTTTATTTAGGTGGTTACGGTCATTGACATTTTGCGCTCATTTATTTAAAAGAATTTTTAATTAAAGGATTAGTGAATATGGAAGATGCTCTCTCCCTCCGCTTTAACGCTCTCGGCCATCCGGTGCGTCGTTCCATACTTGAACAGCTTGCCAGGGGCAGCGCCAAGGTTGGAGACTTGGCCGCCATGTTCACACTCACGGCACCCGCCATCACCAACCATTTGAAGGTTTTGGAGCGGGCGGGGCTGGTGAACCGGCGCATTGAGGCGCAAACGCGTATAATTTCTCTTCGCACCGAAGAAATGGCGGCAACAGAACAATGGCTCAGCGATGTGCGGCGCTTCTGGGCGGGAAGTTTCGACAAACTCGATGAGCATTTGAGAAAGACGCAACAGACCGAAACAAGAGGAAATTGACCGATGGCTGCAAGTGGAAAAATTGAAGACAGGACGCTCATTATATCCCGCCGCTTTGCAGCGCCGCCTAAGGCTGTATTCGATGCCTGGGTTTCGGAAGACAAATTCAGCCAATGGATGGGGCCGGAAGGTTTTTCAGTGCCAACTTGCGAAAACGACGCCAAGCCGGGCGGGCATTTTCGTGTGGTCGTTAAGTCTCCCGATGGTAATGAAAATATCGCAACGGGAACCTATGAGGAAATCGCATCTCCGGAACGGCTGGTTCTCACCTGGGGCTGGAATTATCCGGAAGGTCGCGGCCATGCCACTGCCATAACCGTTGAGCTGGCGGCAGTTGGCGATGAAACCGAGATGACGATGCACCAGGCATTGTTCGGTGAACGCGAGCACCGGGACAATCACATGCAAGGCTGGAATGCATCCCTCGACAAGATGGCCGGTCTGTTCAGCTAGGCTGGTTCAGGTTTTCGCCTTATAAACACTATCGAGCGAAGGCTCGGTATCAGTGGTAGAAATCTTACCGCGCTCCAGCAGGTGCTCGATATGGGCGAAGGTGGACATGGCAGCTGCCGGGTGAAGGCGCGGGTCAACATCTGCATAAACTGCCTTGACGATTTCACCTATGGTTTGATCGCCCTTGCTGATGCGCCGGAATATGGCCTCCTCCCGCATCTTGCGGTGAGAGATAAAAGCGCGGACAAAATCGCGCGGCTTTCGCTTTTCCGGCCCGTGGGTCGGCCAGAAAATTTCATCGTCCCGTTCAAGCAACACATAAAGCGAAGAAAAGTAATCGGCCATATTGCCGTCCGGTGGCGCAATGACGGAGGTTGACCAGGCCATTACGTGATCGCCTGAAAACAGAGCCTTTTCTTCCCGTAAGGCAAAAGCCATGTGGTTGGAGGTGTGGCCCGGGGTGAAAACGCTTTCCATGGTCCATCCGCGCCCTTCGATTACATCGCCATGGATAATCTCCACGTCGGGCGCGAAATCCGTATCCCCGCTGGCGTCAAGCTGGGCTGAGCCGCTGGCAATGGCTTTGTGTTTGCCCGTACCATGGGGGCCGTAGGCGAAAGTCTGCGCTCCAGTAAGTTCTTTCAGACGCGCAGCAAGGGGCGAGTGGTCTTTATGGGTGTGGGTGATGAGAATGTGGCTGATGGTTTCACCATCCAAAGCATTGGTGAGCGCTTCAAAATGGGCCTGATCATCAGGGCCGGGATCGATAACTGCTACATTGCCAGTGCCGACAATATAGGTGCCGGTGCCGGTGAATGTGAAAGGGCCGGGATTGTTGCACACCAGCCGACGGATGCGCGGGGCGACATGCTGCACATTGCCGTACTCAAAATCAAAGTCCTTTTTGAACGAAATCGCACTCACGTTCGCTTCCCCGTGTCATGTGTTGTTAGTAGAGTTAGTGGCCGCAAGTATTTTTGGCAATGTCGTTTTTCTCAATAAAGGGCATCGGCCAGCGCAACATTTTGCACTATTGTACAAGGAAATGATTCAGCGCTTTGATCGATGGGCCGGCTATGCGATATAGCTGCTGAAAATTTATTACAGGGGGCTTTTATGAGCACGCAAGTTTCTAACTATCCAACTCTTTCCTCGGCTCTTTGGCCGAGCAGCGCCATTGCGCGGTCAATTATTCTGGCCATTGCCGGCTCACTTCTTTTGTGGCTATCCGCGAAAGTCCAGGTGCCGTTTTTTCCGGTGCCAATGACAATGCAGACACTCGTTGTTTTGAGCATTGGCGCAGCCTTTGGCTGGCGGCTTGGCGGCGCAACGGTACTGCTTTATCTGGCGCAAGGTGCAGCAGGACTTCCCGTTTTCGCTGGTACGCCTGAAAAAGGCATTGGCCTTGCCTACATGACAGGTCCAACGGGTGGTTATCTTGTCGGCTTTGTTCTGGCCGCCGTGATTGTTGGCTGGCTTGCTGAAAAGGGCTTTGACCGCAATCTGTTCAAAATGTTCGCCGCTATGGTAGTGGGCAACGCGGCAATTTATCTGCCTGGTGTTGGCTGGCTTGCTTATCTGTTTGACTTGGAGAAAGCTCTTGCATGGGGCCTGACGCCCTTCATCTACGGCGACTTTGCGAAAGCAGGCCTTGCCGCGGCACTGTTTCCGGCAATCTGGGCACTTGTGAAAAAGAACCGGTAGGCCTTTGCCTCTGGATATCAAATTTGTCCGGAACCAGTTTCCGGCTTTTTCCGAACAAAGCCTGCAAGGGCAGGCTTTCTTTGAGAATGCCGGCGGGTCTTATACCTGCCGGCACGTCATTGACCGGCTCACCCGTTTCTATCGCGAGACCAAAGTTCAGCCCTATGCGCCTTATCGCGCATCGGAAAGGGCTGGCGCCGAAATGGATAGCGCGCATGAGCGCCTGGCCGGGCTTTTCAATGTCAGCGCCGATGAAGTGCATTTCGGCCCGGCTACCTCACAAAATACCTATGTGCTGGCAAACGCCTTTCGCCCCGGCTGGGCCGAAGGTGATGAAATCATCGTTACAAATCAGGACCATGAAGCTAATTCCGGTGCGTGGCGCAGGCTCGCCGATAGCGGCATTATTGTTAAAGAATGGCGCGTAAACAAAAACACGGGCGAGCTGTCACCCGATGATTTGGATGACTTGCTGACATCGCGCACCCGGCTCGTCGCCTTCCCCCATTGCTCGAACATTGTGGGCCACATAAACCCGGTTGCGGAAATTGCCGCCAAGGCGCACCAGGCCGGTGCGGTAACGGTGGTTGACGGGGTTTCCTACGCGCCGCACGGTCTGCCTGATTTGCAAGAGCTCGGCGCGGATATCTATCTTTGCTCGCTTTACAAAGTTTATGGACCTCATCAAGGCGTCATGGTGGTGCGCCGGGCGCTTCTCGATAAGCTCGCCAATCAAAGCCACTATTTTAGTTCTGAAGAAGTGCACAGGAAGCTTGTGCCGGCCGGCCCTGACCATGCGCAGGTGGCCGCAGCAGGCGGCGTTGTGGACTATTTTGAATCTCTCTTTCGCCATCACTTTGGGGGTGGAGCGCGGCAGGCGGAAATCAGCAGACAGGTTTCTGGGCTGATGAGGGAGCACGAACGCGCCCTTGCCGTGGAACTTCTGGATTTTCTCAGTACGCGAAATGATTTGCGCATCGTCGGTTCCACCGACCCTGTACGACGTGCGCCAACGGTTGCGTTAGATACTTTCGCCCTGGCACCTGCGGACCTTGCCGTGCGCCTCGCAGAAAAAGGCATCATGACCGGCGCGGGCGATTTCTATGCGCCAAGGGTGCTCGAAGCTGTTGGGATCGACCCGGATCGAGGCGTCTTGCGTCTGTCATTTGTGCATTACACAAATCGCGAGGAGATTTTGAAAGTTATTTCAGCCATGGAACAAGTGTTGGTGTAAAGCATATCTTGATTTACGAAGTAATCCTCCTTTCCAAGGGCGAAGAAACTTAGTACATCTGAAAAATGCGAAGAAAACTAATCAATCTCATCTAATATCAACTGGAGTTTCGTAAACCATGGCTCAAATGATGAAGTATGCCGTTGCATTTGCCACTTGCCTTGTATTTGGCGCTGCAGTCTTGCCGACTTCCGCAGTGGCGCAGCAACCCACCATTGAAATTAACATCCGTAAAGCTGGCTTTGTTGTGGGCGTGAGCGGTGGTAACGGCACACTGTTCTACCAGGGCAAGTCTTATCCCCTGTCAGTCGGCGGTATGAGCTTGGGCCTCACTATCGGTCTTTCCAAGGCGCAAATGATTGGTGAAGTCGAAGGGTTGAAAACGCTTACCGATATTCAGGGAACCTATGGCCGCATTGGCGCTTCAGCTGCAGCAGGCGTCGGTGGCCAGAATATGCTTCTGGAAAACGGCAA
>JBPCVY010000020.1:0-12555 GCA_051010055.1 Hyphomicrobiales bacterium
GGTTATACGTCATGGGCTCGAACTTGATGTCCTCGACAATCTGATGGCGGCGGCCATAGATGGAACGAGCATCCAGCAAAGCTGAAAACAGGGTCTTGTCCGTATCAGATGTAGCAAAAATCATACCGCTCATAATTTTGTAAAGCTGATCGCTCATGAACTCGCGAAGGTCGGGGCCGCGCAAACCATCGGGCACCTCGATTTTTTGCGGCTCCATGATGGTTATGGTGATTTTCGGGAACCAGCGGTGGGGCATGACCCCGCGAAGGCGCGAGAACAGGGAATATTGCGCACCGGAAATGCGGATGGGCAATAATGGAGCATCAGCCAAATGGGCCACCGTTGCCGGGCCGTCATAAACCTTCATCAACGCGCCGGTGGTGGTGACGCGCCCTTCGGGAAAAATCATGCATTTTTTGCCGCGCTTTACCTCTTTCACCAGAGTTTTGATGGCCATGGGATTGCGCGGGTCAAGCGGCAAGAGGTTGAACAGCGGCATGAACGGGCGGAGCAAAATGCGCTCGGCCTGATGAAGATTGACCGCAAAGCTGGGCGTATCAGGCAGGAAACTGGCAAGCAGCGGCCCGTCTATGAACGATACATGATTGGCAACAATGACCGCCTTGCCGCCGGCGGCCTGGTAGTTTTCCCATCCTTGCACTTCCACCCGGTAGATGAGACGGAAGACCATGCGCCCGAACCCCTTCACCACTTCTGTCGGCAGAAGTTTCACTGCATAGATGGCAACAAAAATGTTGAGCACTGCCGTCAGCAGCAACACTTGGGAGACGGTCCAGCCAAGCGATACCAGCACCGCGATTGCTGCAGCAGCACCCGCCATGAAGGCGGCGTTTATGATGTTGTTCACCGCTATATTGCGGGAGACGCGATCTGCCGCGGATATGCGCTGTATCAGTGCATAAAAGGGAACCGAGAACAGGCCTCCACAAATAGACAAGGCGAACAGATCGAACATCACCCGCCAGCTGCCGTCTGCGACGAGAAATCCAGAGATATTTTTCAGGGCATCACCAGCCGGAGCTATACCAAGCCCCTGGCTCAGAACCAAATCAGCGCCAAAAATCGACATGCCCAATCCAGCCAATGGCACATAGCGCGCCGACACCTGGCCGCCCAAAAGCCTGTTGTTTAGAAGCGCTCCAACAGCAACACCTATGGTGAACAGAGCAACGAACAGGTTGGCAACCGTCTCATTTGCGCCGATGACGAGCTTTGTATATGCGGGAAGCTGGGTGAGAAACACCGAGCCCACCAGCCAAAACCAGGACAGGCCCAAAATGCACAAGAACAAATCCCTGTCGCCTATGGCATGGCGTGTCATGCGGAACGTTGCCCGCAGGAAATTGTTGTCCACTTCAAGGTCAGGTGCCGGTGCGGGCGCTGGTGGAATGTGACGGCTCGCCGTCCAGCCTGCTATTGCCAACAAAATGACAGCTGTTGAAACAATGGTGGGTCCAAACCCGGTTGTGATCAGCAATCCGCCGAACATGGTGCCGAGCAAGATTGCGATGAGAGTGGCGCTCTCGATGAGCGCGTTACCAGCAACCAGTTCATCACGCTTTAAGTGTTGGGGAAGGATGCCGTACTTGATCGGCCCGAAAAATGCGGACTGAGTGCCCATGAGAAAAAGGACAAACAACAGCATGTAGGGGCTCTGCAGGGTAAAGCCAATTGCCGCCAGGCTCATAATTACGATTTCAGCAATCTTGATACGGCGCGACAGCATTGCCTTGTCATAGCGGTCGGCGATTTGGCCGGCGGTCGCAGAAAACAGGAAGAACGGTAAAATGAAAACCCCGGCGGCCAGATTGATAAACAGGGCAGGATTGATGCCCTGGCTGTCTGCCAGCACGAATGTGACGAGAATGACCAGCGCCTGCTTGAATGCATTGTCGTTAAACGCGCCAAGGGCCTGAGTGACGAACAATGGGGCAAATCGCTGTTTTTTGAACAACGATACAAGTTTCGAACTCATCATCGGAAACCTCTTTCAGTTTCCACAATATTTATATGAACATTGTTCATAAAACAAGTTCTTTTTATAAAACCGCTAACGAGAGAAGAATTTCCTAATAGATTCAATGGTTTCAGCTGGGCACTCTTCTGGTATGTAGTGGCCGCAATCAAACACCTCTCCTGTCACCGTCTCAGCGCGCAGCTGCCATAAGGCAATCGGATCAAAGCATTTCTCGATGACCCCCTTAGAGCCCCAGATTACGTGAAGCGGGCATGTCAGTTTCTTGCCCCCATCGGCATCGTCATGGGCAATATCAATCCCAACGGCCGCCCGGTAGTCATTGCACATGGCGTGGTTGGTTTCAGGTTCGCCAAGGCAAGCAACATATTCCGCAAGCGCGTCTTCATGGAAATAATCATATGACCGCAAGGAAGCTGAACCATCCGTGCTCATCTCCCGCATCAAGAAGCCCTTCGGGTCGGCGGCAATCATATCTTCCGGCAAGGGAGCTGGCTGGATAAGGAAAAACCAGTGCCAATAGGCGCGGGCGAATTCCAAACCCGTGCGGACATACATTTCCCGCGTGGGCGCAATATCCAGAACGCATAGCCGCTCTATCTTCTCGGGCCAGTCGGCAGCAAGCCTGTGGCCGACGCGCCCGCCCCTATCGTGGCCTACCATCTGAAACGTGGATTGGCCCAGCTCTTCCATGACTTCCACCATGTCACAGGCCATCTCGCGCTTGGAGTAATTGATGAAGTTTTCGCCTGCAGGCGGTTTTGAGCTTTGCCCATAGCCTCTCAAGTCTGGCATGACGATAAAAAAGTGCTGCGAGAGTTCATGGGCAACCTTGTGCCAGATGAGCCGGGTTTGAGGATAGCCGTGCAGCAGCAAAAGCGGCGGGCCGCTACCACCCATGGACAGGGCAATTTCCGCCCCTGATGTTTTTATGCGGGCCGTTGCAAAACCATCAAGAAGCCCCATGTCAATTGCCGTTGAAATCGGGTTTGCGTTTTTCGATGAAGGCGGTCATGCCCTCGGTTTTATCATCTGAAGCAAACAGAACCTGAAGCGCCTTGCGCTCAAGGCAAAGCCCGGCCTGCAGCGAGACATCCTCCGACAAAATCACTGCTTCCTTTGCGCTTTGCACTGCAAGGGTGGGCAGTTTGGCGATAGTCCTGGCGGTTTTCAGGGCCTCTTCATAGGTGTCAGCATCCTCGACGACTTTTGACACGAGCCCCATGGAAAAGGCCTCGTCGGCCTCTATCATCTCACCGGTCAGCACAAGCCGCATGGCTTGAAACTTGCCAACAGCCCGGGTGAGCCGCTGGGTGCCGCCAGCACCGGGCATAATGCCGACACGCACTTCCGGCTGGCCAAGCTTTGCGCTTTTTCCTGCAATGATGATGTCGCAGCACATGGCAAGCTCCAGCCCGCCGCCAAGGGCAAACCCGTTCACCGCCGCGATCACCGGCTGCGGCACCGCTGCCACTGCCCCCCACCAGCGTTCAGAGCGCCGCTTCATCATTTCAATGGCGCCCGTGTTGGCCATATCGCGAATGTCCGCACCGGCAACAAAAACCTCGTCTGAGCCGGTGAGCACAATGGCGCGGATATCGTCATCATCGCCCAATTCGTTGAAAAATCCGGCAAGCGCCTGCCGGGTGCTGACATTAAGTGCATTGCGCGCCCTGGGCCGGTTCACCCGAACGGTCGCCGTGCCATCGCCGTGCCTTTCCAGCAAAACTTCATCGTCTTTTGATTTCTTTATTGTCATAGGAACTCTCCTGCCCGCCGGGATGAATTGCAAAAACAGTAGAACAAATTTGGATCACCGTCATGGGTGGTTTTTCCGGTGATCGCTCAGGTTTTTCTCAAACCGAAAAGTCGTGATCTGGCCGCTCTCGAAGGACCGTACTTGCCCCTGTTGTTTGTAATCACACGAGAGGATACCCCCGATGCGCTCACTCAAAACAGCACTTGCCACCGCCGCAATCGCCATTCCAATGGCAGTATCATCCATAACCGCCCAGGCAGCGGACATTGTTGACACCGCCGTTGGCGCGGGCCAGTTCAACACCCTTGTTGCCGCAGTCAAGGCAGCCGGTCTTGTTGATACCTTGAAGGGCAAGGGACCCTTCACCGTTTTTGCACCGACAGATGAAGCATTCGCGAAGCTTCCCAAGGGTACGGTTGAAGGCCTCCTGAAGCCGGAGAACAAAGAAAAGCTCGTTGCGGTGCTCACCTATCACGTCGTTCCAGGCAAGGTCATGTCCGGTGATATCGCTGGCAAGAAAACCATGGCCGCCACCGTGCAGGGCTCCAAGGTTTCCGTCGATGCCACAAATGGCGTGATGGTCGACAACGCCAAGGTAATCAAGGCTGATATCACTACCGACAATGGCGTCATCCACGTCATCGATACGGTGATCTTGCCGAAGTAATATGTTTTCTCCAAAAGCCAAGTACGGCTTTCAAACAACGCGCCCGGTTTTCCCCTCCGCCGGGCGCGTTTTTTTATGCACTCAAGGCATGTGAGATGGCGGCAAGGGTGTCGTTGTGGCTTGTAATGATTGTCTCAGCGCCCGCACCGCGGAGCACTTCATATTGGTGATTGTCGGCTGCAAAGCCGATAAACCGGCAGCCATTCCGCCGGCCAGCCTCCACATCGTTTGGATTATCCCCAAGGAATACTGTTCTTTCAGGCGGAATGGGATTTCCCTGATCATCGCGCGCATGCTTTATCACTTGCGCCAATATTTCAGCCTTTGGGCCACGGGCATCCGCATAGCCACCAATTGCAAACCATTCCTTCAACCCTGCCGCTTTCAACCTGATGTCGGCCGCGACTTTCAGGTTGGCTGTTGCAACACCAAGCTTTACTCCGTTTTGCCAGCCAAGCTCGGTTAGTACAGGGGTAATGCCGGGTATGGATTTGACTTCCACCGAACCGGAGCGGATCGCAATTTCCAAAAGTGCACCATACCGGTCCATCACCTGGCGGATCTCACCTGGCTCAGGCTGCCTTTCAAACTTTTTCTCGATCAGCTCTTCGATGATTTCCACATCGTTGCGTACCCGGTAACTGTTCCAGTCCCGGGAAGCGCCGGTAATGCCATGCACATCCTCCAGCGCCCGGAAAAACATGTCCTCTTCCGCCTCGGTTAGATAAAGCAGGACGCCGTCAATATCGAAAATGACGGCGCAGGTGTCAGGCAGCTTCATCTGTGCGGCCTTCTTCCACCGCATGGCAGGCAACAAGGCTGGGTCCAGCCTGAAGCAGGGCGGGCGCTTCTCTTCGGCACCGGTCAAAACATAAAGAACAGCGCGGGTTGAATGCGCAACCGGACGGTGGATCAATTGGCGATGGTAATTCGCCGGTCAGCACAATGCGTTCCTTCTTGGCGTTCGGGTCGGCCACCGGCGTTGCCGACAACAGGGCGCGGGTATAGGGGTGCTGCGGATTGGCGAAAATACCATCGCGGGTTCCCTGTTCCACCGCGCGGCCCAGGTACATAACCATCAAATCATCAGCGATGTGTTTGACCACGGAAAGATCGTGAGAAATGAAAAGATAGGCAAGGCCGAGGCGCTCCTGGAGGTCTGCCAGAAGGTTCAGAACCTGCGCCTGAATGGACACATCAAGGGCAGACACAGGCTCATCAAGAACCAGTATCTTCGGGTCAAGCATCAACGCCCGGGCAATAGCGATGCGCTGGCGCTGGCCGCCGGAAAACATGTGCGGATAACGGTCATAATGCTCAAGGCGAAGGCCCACTTGCGACATCATTTCCTGGGCCGCACCGCGCCGTTCTGCTGCAGAAAGGTTCGTGTTCACCAACAGCGGCTCTTCAAGGGCCGCACCGATTTTCTGGCGCGGGTTCAGGGCGCCATAAGGGTTCTGGAAAACAATCTGAACCTCGCCGCGGAAAGCGCGCAGTTCCTCTTTTGTGGCGTTGGAAATATCCGTGCCGGCAATTTTCAGAACGCCGGAGGTGGGCGGCTCAATCATTGTGACAAGCCGGGCAAGGGTGGATTTACCGCAACCGCTCTCACCGACCACTGCAAGTGTCTTTCCCCGCGATAAGGTGAAGGAGGCATGGGCCAGTGCCTTCAAGGTGGCGGGTTTTTGCGCAAACCCTCTGCTCACCTCGTAGTGGCGCGCCAGCTCATGGGCTTCAAGGACGATTTCGTCACTCATGCCGCACTCTCCTCCTTGCCGGGATGGTTGCGCGGCACGCCTTTTGCTAGTGGATAATGGCACAGGGCCCGGCCAAGACTTCTGCCGGCGCGCGGTGGTTGCTCGGCACGGCACAAATCGGTTACGAACCCGCAGCGGGGCGAGAACAAGCAGCCCATAGGCCGGTCGAATTGCCCTGGAACAACCCCTGGAATGGACGGCAGGTGCTTGTCTGTCGCCCGTTCTGGCAGGGCTGCCAAAAGCGCTGCAGTATAGGGGTGATGGGGATCAGCAAAAAGACCCTTCACATTCTGGGTCTCCACCTGCTGGCCGGTATACTGCACCACAACCCGTTCAGCCGTTTCGGCGACAACGCCCATATCGTGGGTGATCAGCACCAGCGCCATGCCATTTTCTTTCTGCAGGGATTTCATGAGATCGAGAATTTGCGCTTGAATGGTCACATCCAAAGCGGTTGTTGGTTCATCGGCGATTAAAAGTTTGGGCCGGCAGGCGGTGGCCATGGCAATCATAACGCGCTGGTTCATGCCACCCGATAGCTGGTGCGGGAAGGCGGAAAGACGCTTTTCCGGCTCGGGGATACCTACCGAATCCAAAAGCTGAATCGCCCTTGCCTTGCGCTGTGCCCGGCTCATGTCCAAATGGGCCTTGAGGGCTTCGGTAAGTTGGAACCCGACCGTGAAGCACGGATTAAGGCTGGTCATGGGCTCTTGAAAAATCATCGCCATGTCTTTGCCGATAATGCCGCGGCGCTGCTTGCCCGTGAGGTTCATCAGGTTCGTTCGGTCAAATTCCAGCCTGTCTGCCGTAATGGTGGCTGTCCACGGCAAAAGCCCCATAACCGCAAGCATGGAAACAGATTTGCCGGAACCGGATTCGCCAACAATTGCCACGACCTCGTCTGCATCAATGCTGAGTGATACATTGTCCACCGCGCGGAACGGCCCGTGCGCTGTTGCGAACTCAACGGTCAGATTTTGCACTTCCAAAAGAGCCATCATGACCTCCTGAGCTTGGGATCAAGCGCATCACGCAAGCCATCACCCATCAAGTTGATCGCCAAGACCGTGAGCAAAATGGCAATGCCCGGGAATGTCACCACCCACCATGCAGAAAGGATAAACTCACGCGCCTCAGCCAGCATTGTTCCCCATTCAGGGGTTGGCGGCTGGGCGCCCATGCCAAGAAAACCAAGGGCGGCCGCATCAAGGATAGCGGTTGAAAAAGAAAGCGCTGCCTGCACGATGAGCGGGGCCATGCAATTGGGCAGCACGGTTGAGAACATGAGCCGTGGAGTTCGCACACCGGCAACTTTTGAGGCGGTAACATAGTCTTTCGACAACTCGCCCATCACCGCAGCGCGCGTCAAACGCACATAGTGTGGCTGCTGGATAAGGGCAATGGCGATCATTGCGTTCGTAAGGCCAGGGCCCAGAACCGCCACCAGAACCAACGCCAATAACAGGCTGGGGAAGGCGAGTATAACATCCATGGCGCGCATGATGATGGTTTCAACCCAGCCCTTGAAGAAGCCGGCCAGCAGGCCAAACAAAATGCCGGTGATGAGTGATAACGACACCACCACGCAGCCGATAAACAGCGAAAAGCGTGAACCGTAAATGAGCCGGGAAAGCATATCTCGGCCCACCGCATCAGTGCCCAGAACATACCGCCAATCGCCACCTTCCTGCCAGGCTGGCGGCAACAAGAGCGCATCGCGGTATTGATGGATTGGATCGTGAGGCGCCACCACATCGGCCAGAATTGCAACGACGATGACGAACACAAAGAAGTAAAGGCCGATTACCGCGCCGCGATTTTCCCGGAAGTAGCTCCAGAATTCAGCAAGCAACGCCACGCGCCCGCCCTTGCGGGTATCGAAGGTTTCGCTGTGTAAAGTAGTTTCAGCCATTTTCTACCTTGTATGCCTGATGCGCGGATTGATGAGCCCATAGAGCACATCGACAATCAGATTAACGATCATGACGATTGCAGCGATGAGAAGCAGGCCGCCTTGCACTGAGGGGTAATCGCGCCGGAAAATGGAATCGACCATCCATTTTCCAATGCCGGGCCAAGAAAAAATCGTCTCTGTCAGAATGGCGCCGGCAAACAGCACGCCCACCTGAAGGCCCACCACTGTGATCACCGGAATCAAGGCATTGCGCAATGCATGCAACCCGACAACCCGGGAGACGGCCAATCCTTTGGCGCGGGCGGTGCGCACATAATCCTCACCCAGCACTTCCAGCATGGCGGAACGGGTTTGCCGGGCAATCACCGCCAAAGGAATAGTGCCGAGAACAATGGTCGGCAGCACGAGATGGCTTACGGCTGATTTGAACGCACCTTTTTCGCCTGACAAAAGACTGTCAATAAGCATGAACCCCGTGACAGGTTCGAAGAAATAGATAAGCGAAATCCGCCCCGAGACTGGTGTTAACTGCAAAATGCCGGAAAAGAAAATGATGAGCAGCAAGCCCCACCAGAAAATCGGCATTGAATAGCCGACAAGCGCTGTTGTCATCACGGTGTGATCGAACGCTGAGCCCCGGCGCACCGCAGCAATGGTGCCGGCAGGGATGCCAATCGCAACGGCAAAGATAATCGCGCAAATGGACAGTTCCACCGTTGCCGGAAAAAGGGTGAAGAACTCATCCCATACCGGCTGCTTGGTAATGAGCGACTGGCCGAGATTACCTTGCAATAAATCCTGCATATAGGTGAGGTATTGCTTCCACAATGCTTGATCGAAACCAAACTCGGCCATCAGTTTTTCGTACCGTTCAGGGGTAATGCCCCGTTCGCCAGCCATGAGCAAAACCGGGTCGCCCGGCAGCAAGCGGATAAAGCTGAAGGCAACGATCGTCACGCCAATAAATGTCGGGATAAGAAGTCCCAGCCGGGTGAGGAAGAACCGTATCATCAGACCCAGCCCCCTTGGTCGACATGCGTTGCGAAGTCAAAAATCAACATAATGAAATAGGGGCGGCCAATTTGACCGCCCCTTTGCCTGATTATTCAGCGATATCAACGCCGTAGAAGATGTGGCCGCCGAACGGATCGATCTTGAAGCCGGAAACTTCCTTGCGTACCGGCTTGAACACGATCGAGTGCGCGATGGTCGCCCACGGAGCCTGCTCCTTGAAGACCATTTGAGCTTGTTCATAAAGCTTGGTGCGTTCGTCCGTATCAGACGTCACCTTCGCTTTTTGAATCAGGTCTTCGAAAGGCTCGTGACAGAAGTTGGCCCGGTTAGAACCGCCAACGCCCGAACAGCCGAGCAGCACGGCGAGGAAGTTGTCCGGATCGCCATTGTCACCGGTCCAGCCGAGAAGAACCGCACCGTCGCGGTCTTTCGCCTTCGAGCGCTTGAGATATTCACCCCATTCGTATGAGACGATTTCCACTTCAACGCCAATCTTCTTGAAGTCTTCCTGAATGAGCTCAGCCATGCGCCGCGCATTCGGGTTGTATGGCCGTTGCACCGGCATTGCCCACACTTTCATCTTCAAGTCCTTGACGCCTGCTGCTTCAAGCATTTTCTTGGCGCCTTCGGGATCATACGGATCATCCGTCACCGCATCATTGTAAGACCAGATTGTCGGCGGGATTGGGTTTTTGGCAACCTTGCCCGCACCCTGGAACACGGCATCAAGAATGGCCTGCTTGTTGATGGCCATGTTGAGCGCCTTGCGCACTTCCGGCTTATCAAACGGGGCCACCATGGTGTTGTAGGCCAGATAGCCGACGTTCAGGCCTTCCTGTTGCATCAGGTTGATGTCTTCGTCCTTGCCCATTGCTTCAAGATCGGCCGGGTTCGGATAAGGCATCACATGGCATTCCTTGGCTTTCAGCTTCTGATAGCGCACGGACGGATCCTGCGTAATCGCAAACACAAGATTGTCGATCGGCGCCTTGCCATCCCAGTAACCTGGATGGGCCTTATAGCGGATCACCGCGTCTTTCTGATAAGCGACGAACTGGAACGGACCGGTGCCGACAGGCGCTTGGTTCATCATGTCCATCTTGCCGTCTTTGGCGAGCTTGTCTGCATATTCAGCAGACTGCATAGAAGCGAAATCCATCGCCAGATTGGCAATCATTGGTGCTTCTGGACGATTAAGCACAAATTTTACCGTGTGATCGTCAACCTTCACCACATCCTTCAACAGTGCTGGCATGTCCATGCCGGCAAAATATTCCCAGGCGCCGCCTGAGACATATTTGTGATAGGGGTGGTCTTCCTTCAGCTGACGCAGGAACGTGAACACCACATCATCTGCATTGAAGTCGCGCGATGGCGTGAAGTCTTTGCTGGTGTGGAACTTTACGCCCTTGCGAAGTTTGAACGTATATTCCTTGCCATCATCAGATACGGTCCAGCTTTCGGCCAGGGCCGGCGCGATTTCGGTCGTACCCGGTTTGAATTCCACCAGCTTGTTGTATATCTGCCGCGATGATGCATCGAAGGTGGTGCCGGCGGTATAAAGCGCCGGGTCAAAACCTTCCGGTGAACCTTCCGAGCAGAAGACAAGAGTTTTTGCATTGGCGGCCGTTGCGGTCAGCGCCATCAATGACGCGCCAAGCGCAAAGCCAACCAGTTTTCGTGAAATACTCATTACTTCCCTCTCCCTGTTTTTTTTCATGAGCAACTCGCTTTGAATGCGCGAGCATGGTGCTAATGTACAACAATTGACGCACAATGGAATAACAGACTGCGCAAGCATTTAAATGGGAGCGCTCATTCCTCAAAACGGTTGGGATTCAGGGCGCTATGGCACACGCCGAATGATTCAATTTCCGCTGGTACAGGCTGGTTCTTTAACAGCGCAGCAGCCGTTTGCGAGAGCGCAGGAGATGTCTGGATGCCATAGCCGCCCTGGCCAACCAGCCAGAAAAACCCTTCCGCTTCCCTATCGTACCCAACAACCGGATTGCCATCGGGCGGAAACGTGCGCAGGCCCGCCCAGGTGTGGTTCACCCTCGTCACCTCCACATCGACAAGTTTCTGGAACTGGTCGATGGCCTCGGCGATGGTGATATCTTCGGCCCAGGCATCATGCGGCTCAACGGGGGTTTCATCTGCAGGCGAAACGATTAACTGTCCGCTCGAAGGCTTGAAGTAAACGGTTTCAGCAGCATCGATCGTAAGCGGCCAAGCGCTGGCATTTACCTCGTCAGGCAATGGAACAAGGGCAGCCGAACGCCTCTTTGGAACCAACCCAACAGGTTCGACGCCAGCTAGCTGAGCAACCACATCCCCCCACGCACCAGCCGCATTGACGATAACTGGTGCAGAGAATTCCCCTGCCGGTGTACCAATCTTCCAGGCTCCATCATATGCGAGGGTTCCAACCCGGGCCGAACACACCAGCTTTCCGTCTGCATGGCGAAAAGTGCGTAAAAATCCCTGGAGCAGCGCATCCACATCAATTTCCTGCGCGGTATCGTCGTGAAGACCGCCGATGACATGCACAGCCCTCACCAGCGGCACCAGGGCGGCAACTTCTAGAGGATTTAGTTCGTGCAGATGAGGTGCAATTTCGGCCTGTTCAGCCAACAGCTCTTCTTGCCCGTCCAAGGCGACGATGAGTTCGCCGCGAGGGCTCAAAATGTCAGCTTGCGAAAATCCATCAGGTCGGTTCTGAAAGAATGCGCCGCTTGCCTTGGTAAGTGCCCGGATTTCAGGGGGGCCATATTCCGGCACCCACATGGCCGCGGAACGGCCCGTGGAATGATAACCGGGCGCATCTTCGGCCTCCAAAATGATGACCGAAAACTCGTCTGCAAGACGCATTGCGACACTGGCACCGGCAATGCCTGCGCCAATCACCACAATGTCTGCGGTTTCACCCATTGAAAATTCCGCTCTAAAATTCTTGATGTTCGTCTAATGTGCCTGAGCTGGAGAAAATGTCATGCAGAAAATTCTGGGCGGAGTCATCGCATTTCTGATGTTCGCCAGCCTGGCGTGGGCAGAAGAAGCTTTGCCCATATTCGACGGGCATATGCATTACTCGCAAAATTCGTGGGATACCCTGTCTCTGGAAGAGGTGCGCGCCAGGATGGACAAGGCGAATGTGCCCTGGGCGTTGGTTTCTTCCTCACCGGATGCGGGCACCTTGCAGCTCAAGGCGCTCATGCCGGAGCGCATCATCGCCGAGCTGCGGCCTTATCATGGTCTTGTCACCGCATCCAACTGGACGCAAGCGCCCGGCATTGCCGATTATCTCGCCCGGCGGCTTGAAATCCAGAAATATGCAGGCATCGGCGAGTTTCATCTTTATGGGCCAGACGAGTACGACCCGAAACTTCTGGGCCGCATTGCAGCTCTCGCAGTAAAACACGGCATATTGCTCCATGTTCATTCCGG
>JBPCVY010000021.1:0-10072 GCA_051010055.1 Hyphomicrobiales bacterium
GGGAGACAGCGCGCCGCCGTGTGCCTGGAAATGACTGGGCGGTTCTGCGCCTTGGATCGGTGGGAACCGTTGATAAAATTGTCATCGATACCTGTCATTTCAAAGGCAATTTTCCCGACCGGTTTTCCCTGCAGGGTGCGCGCATTGACGGGGAATCACGGGGTGAGGGCAGCGAAGAATGGCCGGAGCTTTTTCCCCAAACCAAATTGAGCGCCGATATTATTCATGAGTTCAATGATGGAATTGCCGATCTTGGCCCCATTACCCATGTTCGGCTCAATATCTATCCAGATGGCGGGGTGAGCAGGCTGCGCTTGTTCGGGAAAGTGGCAAAATGAGGCCCGAAGCCCTCAATGTAGAACCTCTGAACCGTGAAGGTTTCAGGCGTTTTGGCGATGTCATCGAAACAGAGGGTGCACACTCCTTTCCAATCAACAATGGCACAACTGAGAGATATCACGCTTTGGCGGCAGCTGATGTTGACACTTCTGGCGGCAAGGCCATCCTGAGTATCTTTGAGGGCGTGTCTTTTTCGGCGCCCATCGCCATAACAATGATGGAGCGTCATCCGCTCGGCTCGCAGGCATTCATGCCGCTTTCAGGTGAGCCTTACCTGGTGGTGGTTGCCGAAGATGACGGGGCAGGCAAAGCGGTAAGGCCGTGCGCTTTCCTGGCCGGGCCGGGTCAGGGGGTGAACTATACCCGCGGTACCTGGCACCACCCATTATTGTCACTCAACAAACAGAGCCGGTTTTTGGTGGTTGACCGGGAAGGTGATGGCGAAAACCTTGAGGAATTTGACTATCCCGCACCGGGCTTCGTGATCGAAAAATTGCCCTCTATGAACATATGAACAGTTGCATTACCTTCGCTCTCCAGAGTTTTGGATTGGGCTCTCACCACGAATGAGAAAACCCATTACGAGCAGGGAAGGCAGCAATGAACGATAAATCTGGGGTGGCCCGCACCATCGGTGTTGTCGGTGCCGGTGCAATGGGGCAAGGCATCGCGCAGGTGGCGCTTACCGGCGGCATGAATGTCATCATCCACGACGCCCGGCCAGGCGGGGCAAAGGAAGGCCTTGATACGGTTTTCAAGCGCCTCGACAGGCTGGTTGAAAAAGAACGTATTTCCGGTGAAGACGCAGAAGCCATGAAGGGCCGGGCAAAAGCTGCATCAGGCATGGCCGACTTTGCCGGATGTGATGTGGTGGTGGAGGCGATTTTTGAAGACCTCGATTTGAAACGGGAAATATTTGCCGAGTTGGAGGAAGTGGTCTCTCCCGATGCGATTATTGCCTCCAATACGTCTTCACTGCTGATTGCCTCAATTGCCCGAAATTGCATTCACAAGAACCGTATTGCGGGGCTTCATTTTTTCAATCCGGTTCCTTTGATGAAACTGGTTGAGGTGGTGCGCGGGCCTGAAACCGACGATGCCACAATCGCCACCCTCACAGATGTTGGCAATGCCATGGGCCGCACGCCGGTGACGGTGAAGGATGCGCCGGGTTTTCTGGTGAACCTGGGCGGGCGCGCCTACACAACTGAGGCCATGCGCGTTCTTCATGAACAGGTTGCAACTGTCGAGCAGGTTGATGCCGTCATGCGCGATTGCTGCGGGTTCCGCATGGGACCCTTTGAGCTTGCCGATCTTACCGGCGTGGATGTGAACTATCCGGTCTCGCAGATTGTTTATGAGGGCTACAATCAGGATGCACGCCTGCGCACTTCCTTTCCTCACAAGTCGCTCTTTGAGGCCGGCAGGTTGGGGCGGAAAACCGCCTACGGCAATTACCGCTACGACGAAAAAGGCGCAATGATCACTGCCAGCTCGCCTGATCTGGATACTGATGCAGCTCCGGTAAGCCAGGTTTTTGTTCCGGAAGCAACCGGCCTTTTGTCGGAGTTCCTCTCAGACATTGGCGTGAAAGCCCTCAACGCTGACGATGGCAAGAGCCCGATTGTTGCTGCCCCGCTGGGCGAAGATTGTGCCGCTTTTGCTGCACGTACCGGCATTGATCACGCCCGGCTGGTGGCAATTGATCTTTATTGCAATTCTTCTGCCCGTGTCACGATCATGACCGCGCCTGGTGCTGACATGAGCGCCCGCGACGCGGCCGCCGCTGCAATTTCTGCATCGGGGCGCAAGGTGACTGCAATCAGGGATTCAGCTGGTTTCATTGCGCAGCGCATTCAGGCCCATGTAGCCAACCTTGGTTGCGAAATGGCGCAAATCGGCATCGCATCTCCGCAGGAAATCGATCTCGCCATGCGCCTTGGGCTCAACTATCCGCGTGGGCCCTTGGAGCTTGCCGAATTTCTGGGTTTGGAAAACCTGTTCGAGTTTCTCAACCGCATTCAAAGCCTTACCGGCGATGACCGCTACCGGCCGAGCGGCTGGCTCCGCCGCCGAGCTGCATTGGGCCTTTCCATTCACACACCCGATTGAGGATCATTTCAAATGGCAAAAGATTATTCCGAATATTCAAGCCTGAAGTTTAACCGGCCGGAGCCGGGAATTTTGGAGGTGATTTTTTCAAATCCGGGACGGCTCAATTCGCTTGATGCAAACGGCCACATGGAATGCGCCAGGGTGTGGCCTGAAATCAGTGATGATGATGACACCTCTGTTGTGATTTTGCGCGGCGAGGACGGAGCGTTTTCCGCCGGTGGCGACTTGGACATGGTCGAGGAGATGACAAAGGACTGGCACACCCGTATGCGCATCTGGAAAGAGGCGGGCGATCTTGTCTATAATGTCATCAACTGCACCAAGCCGATTGTTTCTGCCATCGAAGGCCCGGCAGTTGGCGCAGGCCTTGCGGCGGCCATGGTGTCCGACATCACCATCGCCGGGCGCACCGCGCGCATTATTGACGGCCATACCCGCCTTGGTGTTTCCGCAGGTGATCATTCCGCAATCGTCTGGCCGCTTCTATGCGGCATGGCGAAGGCCAAATATTATCTGATGACATGCGATCCCGTGACGGGAGAGGATGCGGAAAAGATGGGGCTGGTTTCCCTCTGTGTTGACGATGACAAGGTGATCGACAAGGCAATGGAAGTGGCCCGCAAACTGCTGAATGGCCCGCCGGTGGCCATCCGCCACACCAAATACGCTCTCAACAACTGGCTGCGTATGGCCGGACCCACATTCGACGCCTCACTGGCGCTGGAGTTTTTGGGGTTTGACGGGCCGGAGGTTCTTGAGGGCATGGCTGCGCTGCGCGAAAAGCGCAAACCCAATTTTGACCGTGATTGTCCCTTTTGACAGCTCTTACTTTGCGCGGTAGGTGAGCTGTTGCAGACAGAGGGATTGCATATTCTGTCAACAGCACTTGACCCGGGCCGCGCATCGGCGCATTTAGGGGCGAAATAGATCGATCTGGATTATCGAAATGGACAAATTCACCACTCTCACCGGCGTTGCCGCACCGTTGCCGATGATCAATGTTGACACCGACATGATCATTCCTAAGCAGTTTCTGAAAACCATCAAGCGCACAGGGCTCGGTGTGAACCTTTTTGATGAAATGCGCTACAATTCCGACGGCAGCGAGCGTGAAGATTTCATCCTCAATCAGCCGGCATACCGCAAAGCGGAGATTTTGGTGGCCGGGGATAATTTCGGCTGCGGCTCATCGCGCGAGCACGCGCCCTGGGCGCTCAAGGATTTCGGCATCAAATGCGTTATCGCTCCCAGCTTTGCGGACATATTCTACAATAACTGCTTCAAGAACGGAATTTTGCCCATCAAGCTGCCTCACGAAGATGTGGACAAGCTGATGGATGATGCCGAGCGCGGCGCCAATGCGGTGGTGACGGTTGATTTGGAAAACCAAACCATTTCAGGGCCCGATGGCGGCTCAATCTCATTTGAGCTTGACCCTTTCAAGAAGCAGTGCCTGCTGGAAGGCCTCGACGATATCGGCCTTACCATGCAAAAGGGCGTGCATATCGACACCCACGAAGAAGAAAAATCCGCCCAGCATACCTGGCGTTAGATTTTGCTCTAGAAATCAGCTGGCGGAGTTGCGGTGCGCCGGGCGAGTTTCACGAAGGGCCGCCCGGTGATGCGCACGCGCACCCAAAGCCTTTCGTATTGCAGTTCCCGCAGGGCATAAATCTCCGCCCATAAATCATCGTTCCACTTTGTACCGTACTGCCGGTCCAAAACGCCGAGCGCGATGTTGCGCTTTGCGGTCGGCGACCAGGCCGATGCGGTGATGATGCCCACATCCGTCTTCTTGCGCGCATAGACGACGGAAAGTGGGGCGGGAATGTTTCCTTCAAGCTCAAGGCCAACCAGAATGTATCTGGATGTTCCCTGCTCATGTTCCCTCTTCAATGCATTGCGGCCATTGAAGTGGCCTTTTGAAAAATTGACCATCCAGTCGAGCCCGGCCTCATAGGGCGAGCGTGTACGGTTTGCCCGCAAGGCCTGGTCAGCGGCCACAAAGTCCGCATTCGTGGCGATGAAACCGGCTTCCAGGCGGGCAATTTCCAACGCCGCTGACCCAATGGGCCGCACGCCCCCCCGTTCTTTGCCTGCCTCCATCAAACGGTCCCAGAGTGCATTGGCCCCTTCCGGGGCGGTGAAAAGCTCATAGCCCAAATCGCCCGTGAACCCGGTTCGCGAGATTGATATGGCAGGCAGACCTTTGCTGGCCTTGAATGTTACGAGATCAAACGGGCGCAGTTTTTCGATGCCTTTGAACCCTGCCATTTTCAGGGTCCAGCACGATGTGGGCCCTTGCAGGGCAAGGCCTGCAAACTCGTCGGTTTCCTCGGTAATGGTGACGTTGAAGCCAAGTGCTGAATCCAGAAGCCAAGGCAGATGCCGCTCCTGGCACAACAGACGGAACGCCGATTCTGAGAGCCTGAATATGGTGCCATCGTCCAGCAGTTTGCCGTCGTCATCGCACCAGGCGGTATATTGCACGCGGCCTGGTTTAAGCGTTCCGACATCTCGAAGGGTAAAGCGGTTCAAGTAGCTTTCCGCATCCCGGCCCTCGATGCGGTATTTCACCATGGGCGAGATATCAAACACCGACGCTGTATTGCGGATCGCGGTATATTCAAGTTCCTGGTCCTCAACCACATGGGCGGCTGCATATCCGGCCCAATTGTACCAGTCGTCGGTCATCATGTGCTCTTCAAAGCGGGCGTGGAACGGCGTCTGCAACAGCGGCTCTTTGTAGTGGTTCAGTGCGCGGGGCTGGCGCAGCCTAGAACGTGCGGGGCTGGGCATCATGGCGTCAGGCCCTCCTCTTCAGAATGCGGCTCGCAGCATTCATTCCGGCGGCACCCATAACGTTGCCGCCCGGGTGGCTGCCTGCGCCGCACAGCCAAAGGCCTTCAAGCGGAGTTTCATACTGGGCTGCAGCCGGCACCGGCCGCAGCATAAACATCTGGTCGACGGCAAGCTCGCCATGGTGCCAATGCCCGCCTGTCATGTGGAACTTTTTCTCAATGTCCAAAGGCGTCAGCAGTTCCTTTGTCTTGGCCAATTTGCCGATGCCTGGCGCGTATTGTTCAAGGGTTGCCATGACGGTTTTCAGGAAAGCTGCCTTGCCATCCCTCCAACCTTCGCGCAATTCGTAAGGGGCATACTGCACAATTGCCGACAGCACGTGGCCATCTCCTTGAACAAGGGATTTGTCGCGCAGGGAAGGAATGGTGATTTCCATAACCGGCTCTGCCGAACAGGCCCCATATTTTGCCGGGTTAAACGCGCGCTCCACATAATCGATGGAAGGGGCGATAACCAGTCTGCCACCCAGTTCAGCCTCGCTCACACCGGTGAACGCGGGCAAACTCTTCAAGGCAAGATGCAGCTTGGCGGCGTTTCCACGCATGCGAACATTGGAGATTTTGCGCACGAAGCCGGTGTCAAACTCGCTTGCGCCTACCAGGTTCAAAACCGTTGTGCGCGGATTGATGGCCGAAACAACCAAGGGAGCCAGGTGCTCTT
Source organism: Hyphomicrobiales bacterium (assembly GCA_051010055.1). Lineage (GTDB taxonomy): Bacteria > Pseudomonadota > Alphaproteobacteria > Rhizobiales > CAJQND01 > CAJQND01. The sequence continues at coordinate 5,977 of JBPCVY010000021.1, forward strand.
CACCATCTGCACAAACAACGCCCTTCGCGGTGCAGTCTTCAACAACCACCTGCTTTACCGGTGTGCCGGTGCGAACCGTAACACCAAGTCCAGCACAAGCATTGGTAAGCGCCTGTATGACAGTGCCCATGCCGCCCACAGGCAATGCAATGGCGCCCTGCTGTCCTTCTATTGTTCCGGCAAGGCGGTAATAAAGCGCCATCAAGGAGTTTGGAGAGCGTGGGCCAAAATGGGTGCCAAGCACCGCATCAAAGGCAATTGCGCCCATGAGCCTCTCGTCGGAAAGTTCATCTTCCAGGGTGTCTGCCACATTCACCAAAATCATGCGCAGGAACTCGCGCATTTCATCGCGGCCAAGCTGACGTACGCGTAATCCTAGCGCGCCCAAATCACGCTGCCCGGCAATACCGCCCCCTTTAAGTCTCGGCGGGGTTTGTGCCATAGCCGGCGCCAAAACGTTCGAGAACTTCAAAAGTTTCTCACGCAGCTTCAACCATGCGAGTTGCTCACGCACTTCAATGTCGCCTTCAATGCGCCCGGCAAACGGCCCGTGTAAAATGAGATGATTGCCATCGGGCGACAGTGCAGTTGTCGGCATATTCGCTGCGGCAAGTTCCAGCCCATGCTTTTTCAGGCCAAGTTCAGCGATGACCTTGGGGTGCAGGTGAGTGAGAAGATGGGCGACGGGAGAGACTTTGAAGCCCTTGGCAAGTTCCATGGTGCGTGCTGCCCCGCCTGGTGCATCTTCTGCTTCCAGCACCAGAACCTTGCGCCCCTTCTTGGCGAGAAATCCCGCGCAAGTGAGCCCATTGTGCCCAGCGCCGATGATGATGGCATCATATGACAGCATGGGCATCGCTCATGTGGGTTGTTGATTTCTTGAGTTCGGACAAAATTTCCTTGGCCGCGTTGCGCCCGGGCGCGCCCATGACGCCTCCGCCTGGATGGGTGGATGAGCCGCACATATAGAGCCCGGGAACCGGCGAGCGGTATTGCGCGTAACCTGGAACCGGGCGGTTGAAGAGAATTTGGTCGAATGTCAGCTCGCCCTGGAAGATGTTCCCTTCTGTGAGCCCGACTTCCTCTTCAAGCTCTCGTGGGGTGCGCACTTCCTTGTGCAATATCAAATCTTTGAACCCGGGCGAATAGTCGGCAATCTGGTTGATAACCGTTTCACCAAAGGCATCGCGGTCCGCATCTGTCCAGTCCTGGCCATTTACCTTTGGTGGGCAGTACTGAACGAAAACACTCATAAAGTGCTTGCCCGGCGGCGCCATTGTCGGGTCGACCGTGGTCGGTATCATCATGTCCAGGAACGGATCCGCCGACCAGGTACCGGCCTTCCAGTCATCATATGCCCTTTCCATGCGCTCAACCGAATCTGTGAAGTGCATGTCGCCGTGAACGCAAGGAGAGCCTTCCGGCAGGGCCGGAAATTTTGGCATCGCGTCAAGCGCGATATTCACTTTTCCTGATGAGCCACGGATTTTGAAGTTGCGCACCTGTTTCAGGAAATCAGGCGGCAGTTCCTTTTCTTCCACCAGTTTCAGGAATGTACGTTTTACATCCGCATTGGAAACAACGAGTTTGCCCTTGAGCTCATCGCCATTTTCCAAAACCACACCTTTTGTCTGGCCATCGGCGATAAGCACCCGGTCTACCGGAGCATCTGCCAAAATGGTGCCGCCAGAAGCTTTGAACGAGCCGGCGAGCGCCTGGGTAATCGCGCCCATGCCACCGCGCGCATACCCCCATGCACCTACATTCCCATCAACCTCGCCCATATAATGGTGCAAGAGCACATAGGCCGTGCCAGGCGACATGGGACCGAGCGCGGTGCCGATAATGCCCGAGATTGAAAGGCTTGATTTCAGAACGGCGGTTTCGAAATACTCATCAAGATAATCGGAGATGGACATGGTCCAGAACCGCACCATGTTATGCATTTCGTTTTCGGTAAGGCCATGAAACTTTTTGCCGAGATATAACAGCTCGCCAATATCGCGCGGCTTGAAGCTCGCCGGGTCAGGTGCGGTGCGCATAAGAAGCGGCTGAATGAACCTGCATTGGCGCGCCGTGTCGCGCGAATAGCGGTCATAACTTTCCGCATCTTTTGACGAGAACCTGGCAATCTCACGCCGGTGGGCGTCGTGATCGCGGTACGATGCGAGATAGTCCCCATCTTGGGTGAACACCGCCCCGCCGTCGAAAGCAAGAACCTGCAGCCCATGCTTCTGCAGTTCCAGATCCCGCATGATTTCGGGGCGTAGAAGCGAGCAGACATATGAACAGTTTGAATATCTGAAGCCGGGATGAAGTTCGCGGCTGACGGCGGCCCCGCCAATCCAGTCATTCTTCTCGACAACCAGAACATCAAGCCCGGCGCGCTGAAGATAGCAGGCATTCACCAGCCCGTTATGGCCCGCCCCAATAACGATCGCGTCATAGGTCTTGTTTGCTATTTCCATCAGCTTTGCCACCCCGCCCAGAAGATTGAGAATGCCACAAACCGGAATGGCGTGTCTAACTGATTTTGAACGAACGTTCAGCAAAATGTTTGTGAATTTGCGAAAATGCGATAGCATTGAAGTTCCAATGCAAAGCGGACGTATCAGTCGTGACTGAAGAAACTGAAATTGAATATCCTGACGATTTAGTTGCCTTTCTGGAAACTGTATGGGGCGAGGGTTATCTTTCACCTGGCGGCGCTGAAGAAGTCGACAGGGTGCTTGTGGGAATTTCCATTGCCGGCAAATCCGTGCTCGATATCGGGTGCGGCTCAGGCGGGGTAACCATGCACCTGGCTGATGCCCATGGCGCCGGACCAATCATAGGTGTTGATGTGGAAGACCCGGTGCTGGAAACAGCAAAGGCGCGCCTTGCAACCCGCACAGATGGAGCCCAGGAGAAAATCAGTTTCAAGAAAGTGTCCCCGGGCCCGCTTCCGTTTGATAACGAGAGTTTTGATATTGTCTTTTCCAAGGATGCGCTTATTCACATAGCTGATAAGGAAGCACTTTTTGCCGAGGTTTTCAGGGTGCTCAAACCGGGTGGCTGGTGCCTGGCAAGTGATTGGCTGCGTGCTGATGAAAACGAACCATCCCGAGACATGAAAGATTATATCGCCATGGAAGGCCTGAGCTTTGGCATGGCCTCGCCGGACCGTTACCGGGCCTCGCTGGAAAGGGCCGGTTTTGAAAACATCACCCTTTCAAACCGCAATGAATGGTATGCGCAGGTTGCCAAGGATGAACTGGCCCAGCTCAAGGGCAATCTCTACCTGCCGGCCATAGAAGCGGCCGGTAAACCGCTCGTCGACCATCATATCGGCACCTGGGTGGCCATGCTGAAAGTGTTGCAAACCGGTGAGCATTGTCCACACCATTTTCGTGGTCAAAAGCCGGAAACTGCGTGATGGCCAAGACTCAGGAAGTGAAGCTGAAGCCGTCCGGGCGCAAGGCTTCCAAAGAAGTGCGCCGGGCGCAGTTGATTGAAGCGACATTCGATTCCATTGCCAAGCGCGGCTATTCGGCGACCACCATGGCAGATGTGGCCGATGGCGCTGGCCTTTCGCGCGGCATTGTCAATTTCCATTTTGACAGCAAGGAAAACCTTTTGGCCGAAGCGCTCGGTCAGATGGCTGCGTTTTACCGTGAGAATTGGGAAGCAGCACTACGGAAAGCCGGAGATGATCCGGCCCACGGGCTGTGGGCGGTTATTTCATCTGATTTCGATCGTAAGGTGTGCAACCGCCGCAACATCGCCGCGTGGAACGGATTGCGTGCAGAAGCGCGCTCGCGCCCGGCTTATATGCGCATTTGCGGGCGCCATGATGCAGCATTCCGCAACGTTCTGACAGATCTCGTCAGCGCAGTCACCGAAGCAGGTGGCTATAATTATGATCCTGAAAAGCTGGCCCTGGGGATAGAAGCGATGCTGGAAGGCATGTGGCAGCAAATTCTGCTTGGGCCAGAAGTGCTCTCACGCCAGAAGGCGCTTGCCTGCGCCATTGAGTTTCTGGTCACCCTTTTTCCGCGTCATTTCAACCGGGAAGGGCCGCTGGCGCCCAAAGACTAGAGCGGGAAGAGATTATCTT
>JBPCVY010000022.1:0-10245 GCA_051010055.1 Hyphomicrobiales bacterium
CTGAGGAATATAAGGTGGGCGGCACCTGCGTTGTGCGCGGCTGTGTGCCGAAAAAGCTTTTCGTTTACGCCAGCCATTTCCCGGAATATTTCGATGATGCGGAAAGTTATGGCTGGACGGTCGGGGAGGGAAAATTTGATTGGCCAACCCTTATCCGCAACAAGGATGCGGAAATCGACCGTTTGAACGGCATTTATATCCGCAACCTGGAAGCTGCCGGGGTGGAAATTGTTCACACCCGCGCGGTGCTGAAAGACCAGCACACAGTGCATCTTGTGGATGAGGGCCGAGACGTTACCGCTGAAACAATTCTTATCGCCACGGGCGGGGCGCCCAATCCCCATAAAGACCTACCCGGCCATGAACTGGCGATTACGTCCAACGAGGCATTTCACCTGGAAGAGCTGCCCGAGCGCATCATCATCGGTGGCGCCGGTTACATTGCGGTGGAATTTGCAGGCATCTTTCACGGCCTTGGGGTGGACACGACGATCATCTACCGGGGGCCGGAAATTCTCTCAGGATTTGATGATGATCTCCGCCATGCCCTGCACCAGGAGTATGAGAAGAAGGGCATCCGTATCATCTGCCATCAGGTGTTTGAATCCTTGCAGAAAATCAACGGGCGCATTTTGGCCATCACCAGTGGCGGCGAAAACCTTTATACCGATCAGGTCATGTTCGCCCTTGGCAGATTGCCGAACACGCAAGGGCTGGGCCTAGAAGCAGCAGGCGTTGAGCTTGATTTGAAGGGGGCGGTGAAGGTTGATGAATATTCCCGCTCAAATGTGAGCAATATCTATGCAGTTGGCGATGTGACCGACCGCATGGCGCTGACGCCGGTCGCAATCCGCGAGGGGGCGGCATTTGCCGAAACGGTTTTCAACAACAACCCTTCTTCAACCGATTATGAGAATGTCGCAACGGCGGTTTTCTCCCAGCCGGAAATCGGCACGGTCGGGCTCACCGAGGCACAGGCAGCCGAAAAATATGGCGAGCTGGATATCTACAAATCCACATTCCGGCCCATGACGTACATTCTTCCCGGGCGCGATGAGAAAATGATGATGAAGCTTATTGTCGAGCCTGTGTCGCAAAAGGTTTTGGGCTGCCACATTATCGGGCCGGATGCGGGCGAAATGGCGCAACTGTTGGGCATTGCCGTAAAGATGGGCGCAACCAAGGCTGACTTTGATGCAACCGTTGCGGTGCATCCAACGGCGGCGGAAGAACTTGTGACCATGCGCGAGAAATGGGCGCCGGCAGAAGCTGCCGAATAATCAGCTTTTCTCAGGCGCCAGAACAGTCCTGTAGACATGCCAGGTTGCATGGCCGAGCAGGGGCAAAAGCACAATCAGCGCAACGAACAATGTGATCATCGAAACCGCCATCATGGCGAAAATAATGCTGGCCCAGTAAACCATTGGCCACGGATTGGCCTTCACAGCCTTCACCGAGGTAATCATAGCCGTGACGAAATCCACCTCCCGATCAAACAACAGTGGGAATGACACTACGGTCAGTGAAAAAATGATGGTGCTTAAAATGGCACCCACCAGATTTCCGGTAACGAAAAACACCAGCCCCTTGGGGGTGGTGAAAACAAGTTCTACAAGGCTGTTTATGTCCATTTTGCGCAGCCCAAAAAACCCTACATAAATCGCCGCCGCAATGTCGACCCAGATGATGTAGGCAAAGGTGGTGAGCATCGCCATCCAGCTCAAATCATTGCCGCCGGCATTCTTAACCGATGCCAGAATGCCCGCCCATTTGAGCGGTTTTTCACGCTCCAGGCGCCGCGAAATCTCATAAAGTCCGGCGGCCACAAACGGCGCGATCAAGGGGAACCCCATGGTTGCCGGATAAGCGTAAATACCCACTTCGAAGGTGAAGAAAATGTAGAGGATAATCCAGCCTGCTGCAGCGTAGAAAAGGCCAAAGAAAAGGGAAAAGTAGGAAGCTGCCTGCAAGTCAGCTGCCCCTTTGCGAACGGCTTGCCTGATATCACCGTTGCTAATGATGCGAATTTCCGGAAGCGGCTTTGCCTCGGGCGGCGCAGATGCTTTGGCATCGCTCATCCGGTCTCCTCCCGCTCTATTCTTTGCTCCACCAAGATTGCCCCTTGATGGTTTGGAAGACAATGGGCGGATTGCCGCTGGAAACACCGGCGCCGGCTCCTGTTTTTCAATGGCTTATCTGCAGGGTGGAACGACTTGTTCTCATTGTTAACAAAATTTGTTACATGAATGCGGTGGTCGCATTATTCGCGGTCGCAATTTTTTTGGAAGCTTAACACTGGAGATCATGCCCCATGAAAGCCAGCAAGAAGTCTCTGTTAGTGGCAGCGTTGTCATCGTTTATCGTATTTTCGCCCGTGGCGGGCGGTGAAGCCTGGGCACTTTTCTGCTCCAACAATGGCGCCCGTTTCAATGAATGGAAGGCCGCGTTCAAAAAGCAGTACGGGTCCCGCTACAAGAAATCCACTTTGCGCAAGTTCAGCAACGTTAAGTATGACAAGCGGGTCATTGCGCAAGACCGCCGTAACCGGAAAAGCTTCAAGGGCTCGTTTTCCGCCTTCTACAAACGGCGCGCTGGCGGAGTTGCGCCCATCGCGCGGCAAAAGTGGAAAAAGTACAAGAAGTACTTCAACAGGGCAGAAAAGAAATTCGGCGTGCCGCCCGAAATCGTGCTGGCGATTTGGGGGCTGGAGAGCGCATTTGGCCGCTACAAGGGAAAGCAATACCCGATTTTGCAGTCAACCGCGACCCTGGCCTATGATTGCCGCCGGTCGAAAAAGCTGTTCTTCAAGCAATTGCTGGCTGCCATGACGGTGACCGACAGGGGCCTTGCAGATTTGTCCCGGCGCACTGGAGCCTGGGCTGGTGAAATCGGTCAAACTCAATTTCTTTCAAGCAGCTTCCTTATCGCGGCAACGGATTTTGACGGTGGCGGGGTGAACGTTTTCAGTTCAGCGCCTGATGTAATTGGCTCAACCGCCAAATGGTTTGCGGTAAACGGTTGGAAGCGCGGTGGCAGTTATCAGCCGGGCGGCCACAATTACACGGTGATCATGCGTTGGAACAAGGCAACCGTCTATCAAAAAACCATCGCCAAGCTTGCCGCAAACATAAGGCGGTAAGGGTCCGGGCCGCGTTATCCCAAAACCCGGTCAAGGTCCGCGCACAGATCAACGCCGTCTTCAAGGCCAATTGAAAGCCGGAAAATGCCATCGCCGGCATACGCGCGGTAGCTGTCAAGCTGTGCGCCTTCCAGCCTGAAAGAGCCTTCCATCAGATCATCTGTGCTCATCCAGAACACAAGTGAACGGTGGTGCCCCAGGGAGACGGCATAGTGGATGATTTGGAGCTCTTTGGTCATTCGCTCTGCAACGGCGGGGCCATCATCCACCTGAAAGGTCATCATGGCGGAGAAATTGTTCATCTGACGGGCGGCCAACTCATGCTGGGGATGGCTGGCAAGGCCCGGATAAGTGACAGTCGAGACCTTGGGATGGTTTTCGAGAAAGCCCGCAACTTCCAGGGCGCTTTCCTGATGCGCCCGCATGCGCAGCGGCAAGGTCGCGGCCCCGCGCATGATGAGCCAGGCGTTGAAAGGAGACAGAACTCCGCCATAGTGAATGCCCGCCTCAAGACGCAGGCCCGCAATATCTTCTTTGGAGCCCAGCACAGCGCCTGCCAGCGCGTCGCCATGACCGCCAATATATTTGGTGAGTGAGTGCATGACGAAATCAATGCCGAGCTCGAGCGGGCGGGTGGCGATGGGTGTTGCGAAGGTGGAATCAACGCCGGTTTTAACGTCCCCATTCTGTTTGGCAATTTCCGCAATTGCGGCAAGGTCGGTGAGCCGGCAAATGGGATTGGCCGGGCTTTCCAGCCAGATGAGCCGGGTGTTCGGTTTCAGTGCATCGGCGACATTTTGCGGGTTGGACGTATCAACGCGGCTCACTTCAATACCAAGGCGCGGCAGGGTATCGCGGGAAAGTTCAGCAACGCCCGCATAACAGATGTCACTGATAATGGCATGATCGCCCGCGCTCAGCAGTGACAGGAAAACCGCTGTAACCGCCGCCATTCCGGAGCCCGTGCACATGCACGCCTCGGCATTTTCCAGGGCGCACAGTTTTGTTTCAAGCTGGGAAACGGTCGGATTTGACCAGCGGCTGTAGAGAAAATTGCCGCCATCGTCCTGGTCGTGTGCGGAAAAGCCTGCTGCTTCTTCGCTCACAAATGTTGAGGACATGACGAGGTTGGGGGCAGAGGCGCCCGTATCGGGATCCGGGTACTCACCGGCATGAACGGCGGTTGTGCGCAGGCCCCCTGAAATCTCGGTGTTTCGCTTGCTCATTGTTCCCCCATGCACCGTCGAAATTCGACCATCCATGGGGCCCTATTCGCGTTACAGCGTCAAGCAAAACCGCATTGGATGGTATGGTGCTACTCGGCAGCGTCCGGCACCGGCTCAAGTCTGGGTTTCGGCTTGCGGCGCGGTTTTCGGGCAGGTTTTTTGACCTTCGGCTTTTCTTCAGCCTCAGGCTCTTCTGCTTCGGGTTCCGGCGCGTCTTTGTCTTCCTCAGGCTTACGTTTCATCCAATCACGCAGCGCATGCCAGCGTTCTTTGTAGATGGTCGGTGCGGCAATCCACACCGGCGTCAGCAGCAGCGTGAGCATGGTTGAAAAACCAAGGCCGAAAATGATGGCGGTGGAAAGCTGTACCCACCATATGGATGTAACAGAGCCGATAGAAATGGACGGGGCGAACCAGTCCACATTGACTTGATACATCATCGGCAACAGGCCGAAAATGGTGGTGATTGTGGTCAGCAAAACTGGCCGCAGCCGCTGCGCGCACGAGCGCAGTACCGCATCAACCACATCAAGCCCGCGGTCTCGCAGGTTATGGAACGTATCAATCAGAACGATTGAATTGTTAACCACAATACCTGCCAGCGCCACCACGCCGGTTCCGGTCATGATCACCGAGAACGGCTGCTTCATCACCAGCATGCCAATAAGGACGCCGATCACCGACATCACCACCGTGGAGAGGGTAATTGCGGTGTGATAGAACGAGTTGAACTGAGTCACCAAAATCATGAACATGATGAAGATGGAAGCGGCCACGGCCTTCATCAGAAAGGACATGGATTCTCGCTGTTCCTCATCGGCGCCTCGGAATTTTAAGGTAACGCCTTCAGGCCATTTCTGCGATTTTATCCAGGTATCAAGCTCCTTGACCTTGTCGTCTGCGAGAAAGCCGGGTGCAGCATTTGCCTTCACAAAAACTGAAGTTAGGCCGTCTTTGCGGGTGATTGAGTTCACCGCCGGGCGCGCCTCGCGCTCCACAAAATTGCGGATAGGCACCAGGCCCTTCTTGGTTTGCAGGCGTAAATCCTCAAGCCTGGCAAGTTCGCGCTGTTCTTCAGGCAAGCGGGCACGGATGTCGATTTCATCGCGGCTGTCATCGGGCCTGTAGGTGCCAATAAGCACCCCATCGGTCACCATCTGAATGAGCGCCCCAACGGAGGTTATATCCGCGCCGAACCGGCCCGCTTCCTCGCGGTTGATGGACAAAGACCACTCAATGCCGGGTAGGGGGCTTTCATCTTCAACATCGATGAGCCCTTCCATATTGTTTTCCATGTGCTTGCGTATCCGGCGAGCAATCTGATTGGCGAGCTCACGGTTTTCCGACGCCACCTGCAGGCGCACATCCTTACCTGTCTGGGGCCCGTCTTGGCGTTTTTTGACCTCAACAATCACCCCTGGCAGGGTTGTCACCTTGTCGCGGATTTCGGTGATGATTACATTGCCAGGCCGTCGCTGTTCATAGGGAAGCAATTCCACGGTGAGCTGGCCAATTGCATCTTTCGGCACGTCAAGGCCCGCCCCGGTAAACCGCCCGCCGGTGCCGGTGGAACCGGTCATGACCGCAACATCGTCAACCCCCTTAATGGAAAGCACGATGTCTTCCACCTTGCGGGTAAGGGAGAGTTTTTCGTTGGCTGAAAGGTTGCCGCGCGCGCGCACATAGATCAACGCCTGGGTAGGTTCGGTATCAACAAAGAACGTCACGCCGTGATTGTTGTTCTTGTAAAAATCGATAACCCCATACATGGCGGCAAATGCCACAACGGTCACCACCAGCGGCGCGCGCACCAGCTTGGAAAGAGTGCGCACATAAAGACCCGTCGCGCCTTTGATGGCCGATACGTCCGCCGCCTTGTCACCTGCAAGCGCCTTGGAAAGGGTTGCGTCTTTCTGTTCGGTTTTGCCGAAGATTGACCCCAAAACGGGCAGGAACACCATCGCCGTTACCAGGGAGGCGGAGAGAACGATTACCACCGTTGTCGGCAGGTTAGACATGAACTTGCCGGGTATGCCAGGCCAGAAAAGCATTGGCAAAAAGGCCGCCAAGGTTGTCGCGGTGGATGAGGCGATAGGCCAGAACATGCGCCGAGCCGCCATAATATAGGCCTCTCGACGATGCAGCCCTTCGGCCATTTTCCGGTCCGCATATTCAACAATAACGATTGCGCCGTCGACCAGCATACCAACCGTCAACACCATGCCGAACATGAGCATATTGTTAATGGTGTTGCCTTGCAGGAAAACAATCAGAAAGCCGATCATGAACGATGTGGGAATGGCCATGCCCACGAGCAGCGCCGAGCGCATGCCAAGGGCGGCAACACAAACAATCATCACCAAGGCGATCGCCGTCATAATGGCGCTTTCCAGCGAACCGACCGTCTCGCGGATATTTGTCGATTCATCGAGCGCAAAATCCACATGGACCTTGTCGGGCCAGCTGTTGACCAGTTTCCGGGCGGTGCTGCGCACAAGCTCGTTGGTCTCGATAATATTCTCGCCCTGGCGTTTGACCACGGAGATGGTGATCGCCGGGCGGCCATTGAAGCGGGCGTAGACGGAACGGTCCTTGAACGAGCGCCGGATCTCGGCGACTTCGCTCAGTTTGACCACGGTTCCGTTCACTTCCTTGATGGGCAGGGAGTAAATGTCCTTGGCGGTTTCAAACAGCCCAGGAACCTTAATGTTGAAGCGCCCCGAGCCGCCATCGAACGTCCCTGCCGCGACAAGACGGTTGTTGCGGGCAACTGAGGCAATCAGTTCGGTCTGGTCAATATTGTAAGACTCAAGCGCCTTGGTGTTGATGTTGATTTCGAGCAGTTCTTCACGCTGGCCGGAAAGGTTTGCTTCCAGAACCGAAGGCAAAGCCTCCAATTCATCTTGCAGTGCACGGGCGTGGCGGAACAATGTGCGCTCGGGCACATCGCCCGACAAAGCCACGATAATTGTCGGGAACAGGCTGAAATTCACTTCATTGACAGTGGGCTCCTTGGCGTCATCAGGAAGTTCGCCCTTTGCCTCATCCACCTTTTCGCGCACCTTGCGGCTGGCAATTTCAGGGTCAATTTCCGTTTCAAACTCGGTAATGATCGCGGCATGGCCCTGGGCGGCAATAGACGTAAGCTCTTTCAGGCCTTCTAGTCCGCGGAGCTTTTCCTCCATCGGCTTGACCAGCAGCCGCTCGGCATCTTCCGGTGAAACACCTTCCAGCGGAATGGAGATATAGAAAGTTGGCACCTGAATATCAGGGCGCGCTTCCTTGGCCAGCGACATGTAGCAAAAGAAACCGGCCAAGATCATCACCACCATAAGGGAGATGACCGCGCGCGGGCGGCGCAGGACCTGTTCAAGGCCGTCCATCATTGCGCATTCTCCGCAGTTTTAGCTGCTGTCTCCGTGACCGGCTCAACTTCATGGCCGTCAAGCACATATTCCTGACCGACGGTGATCACCGTTACTTTTTCTTCAAGGCCAGACACCCATACATGGTCGCGGCCAAAGTTGATGATCTTGATAGGAATGAACTTAACCCGGCTTTCAGCCGTTACCGTGCTGACGCCGACAGTGCCATTGTCATGCAAGGTAAGTGCCGATGAGGGAAGCTTATGCGCCAGGGCGGAATTGAGCGGGATGATGAGCTCAGCCGTCAGCCCGTCCCGGACGCGTTTTTCTTCGTTCGGTGCATCTATTTCTACCTTGAACGTGCGCGTGCTGATGTCGGCCTTGGGCGAGATGAACTCTACCTTGCCTTTCAGCTCTTCGCCGGTGATCAGCCGCGCCATTGCCGGCATGCCAAGGGAGATACTGGCGATATCGCGCTCGCTCACCATTGCTGAAATAGTTATGGGATCGAGGTCAACGATGGTCGCACATACATGCCCAATTTGCAGGAACGCGCCTTTTTCTGCAGGCGGGGCCTCGATGATGCCGGTGATCGGTGAGGTGATCGTCGTGTAGGTAATGTCGCGCTCGATCTGGTCAATCGCTGCCTGGGCAGCTTCGGCCCGCGCCCTGTCGGTGGCAAGTTTTGCCTTTGAGGCGTAGTTCTTCTTTTGCAGTTTGTCGGAGGCTTCAAAATCGCGCTTGGCGCTGGCGAGGGTTGCCTTGGCTTCCGCCAGCTTGGCCTCGCGACCGGCGATATCGACACGGCACAAGAGATCACCGCGCTTTACCTTCTCGCCTTCCTTGCGGGGAGATTCTTCAACAATGCCCACTGTGCGCGCGCGTGCCTCGACCCGGCGGGAGGCTTCCGTGCGCCCGCGCACCGCAACCACATCAGCACGTGGTTCTGCGATGAACGTCTTCACCACCACGCGGAATGGCTTTTCCTCAAGCACGGTCGGGGCTTCTTTTTGTTCTTCGGCAACGGTTATCTCAGCCTTTGGCGGCAAGCCGAGCCGCTCACGCAACTGTAGCTGATCTGAGCCCAGCCAAACGCCAATTGCGGCCAGTATGAAAAACGCCCAAACGTATGACCATTTCATTGTCGTTCACCCAGTTTAAAACTCATCTACTAAACTACTCAGCCGCTTCAGACGGCGGTGTTCCCTGCCATTCCGGTGCACCGCAATCGTCTTGCGTGGGCACTGGAGATCCCGGCACAAAATCAGCGTTCTCGCGCAAATAGGAAAGGGCTGCCCCCACCACTGCCTGGCCGTAGCCGTTGACGAATTTTGTTCCGGGATTTTGCGCTGCCGCACTGCAAGCTTCGATCATGGCCAGCTCTTCGGCCAGTTCGCCCGTGCGCTGGTGCAGGACGGCGCGTACATGTTCTTCCTCAAGATAACCAGATAACAGCATAATCATCAGGAATTCGGACTTGAATGTGTCTTTGCGGGGAAAAGTGGTGAGCGACGAGCGCAACTCGCTCAGGCCTTCAGGCGTGATGGAGTAAACCTTGCGGTCAGGCTTTCCGGTTTGGCTTTCCGCGCGGCAAGTGAGCAATCCTTCCTCCGTCATTTTGGTCAAAACGGGATAGATCGATCCAAAACTTGCCTCGATAAAATGACTAAACAGTCCATCTTCCGCCATTTTCTTGATTTCATATCCTGTTGCGTCTCCAAACGAGAGGACGCCCAGACACAATGTTCTGACATTCATATTGACGGCTCCTGGTGTTCTTTTCCGTCGTTCGGTACGTCATTTTCGTACAATCACTGTGAGGAAATACGAACGCGGATATATATCGAATCTTCATATAAAGAATTGATATAGTGAATGCAACCATTGAATTGGCTTTATTGACGCGCAGGTAAACGCTAGAAGGTGAGCAGAAATCGTCGGGTGAACGAAGAAATGACTATCGATATCGTCAAAATTTTGAAGAAGAACGAAGGGCGCAACTACTCGCTGCACGAAACCCATGTGAATCCTAAATTCGCCAAGGCGCTGAAGATTATCGGGTTTGACAAATGTTATGTGCGTGGTGAGGGCTCTTATCTTTGGGATGATAAGGGTGTGAAATATCTCGACACATTGGCGGGCTATGGGGTGTGGAACATTGGCCGCAACCATAAGGGGGTGCGCAAGGCGCTGACGGAATTCCTTGCAACCGATTATCCCGGCCTGGTTCAGATTGAAGCCCCGCTGCTTTCTGGAGTGCTGGCAAGCGAGCTTAAAAAGCGCGTCGGCTACGGCCTCGACATAGTCTATTTCACCTCAACCGGGGCAGAAGGCAACGAAACCGCCATCAAGTTCGCCCGGCGGGCAACCGGCAGAGCGAAAATCCTCTATGCGTCCAACGCCTTTCACGGCCTTACCAATGGCGCATTGGCGCTGAACGGGTCTGATGTGTTCCGGGAGAACTTCGGACCGCTCTTGCCCGATACACACCGGGTTCCTTACAACGACCTCGCTT
>JBPCVY010000023.1:0-10470 GCA_051010055.1 Hyphomicrobiales bacterium
TCGTCAAAATCTCGTTGGCGTTAAAATGGTTTTTCAGGAATGCCGGTATAGCCGCCCACGCCATGCCGCCCAAAATTCCGGCAATAAGCATCAGTGGCAGGGTAATAAAACTTTCATTCCCCCAAAAAGCCAGCGCAACGCCGCTGCCGCAAATGGCGCCAAATGTCAGCTGGCCTTCAGCACCAATGTTCCACACATTTGCCCTGAATCCAACCATCAAGCCCAATGCGCACAGCAGCAATGGCGTTGCCTTCAACAACCATTCAGACAATCCATAAAGCGAGGTAAGAGGGCGGATAAAAAATGTGTAAAGAGCCGTCAGCGGGTCGGTTCCCAGCGCGCCGAACAGAAGAACTCCTGCAACGACTGTCAGGCCCGCCGCAATAAGCGGTGAGGCATATTGCATTGTTTGTGAGATGACCGGGCGTGGTTCGAGCCTAAGCTGCATCGGCTGCCTCCCCGTGTTCGAACTGGCCAGACATCCACAGACCCAATTCCTCAACATCCGCATCAGCGGTTTTGCGTGACGGGCTAAGCCGTCCCTCGGCAATGACAACAATGCGATCGCAAATCTCGAACAGTTCATCGAGATCTTCCGACACCACAATCACCGCGCACCCGCGGGCGGCAAGATCGATTATTTCCTGACGGATCGCAGCAGCAGCGCCAACATCCACACCCCAGGTGGGATAACCGAGAATGAGCAATTCCGGATCCTGCAATATCTCCCGCCCCATAATGAATTTTTGCAAGTTGCCGCCGGAAAGGCTGCGGGCGGCTGCGTGAATACCCGCCGAGCGCACATCAAACGTTTCCCTGATTTTAGTGGCAGAAGCATCAATCTTGCTGTTTTCAATGAAGCCGTTTGTAACAAGTCCCTTATGGGCGCCGGTTAGCAAAGTGTTTTGCGCAAGCGACATCTCCGGTACCGAGCCACGGCCAAGCCGTTCCTCCGGCACGAAGGCAAGCCCCATCTTCCGGCGCCTGTCGGGGGTAAGCTTGCCTGACGGCTCATTGTGAATTTTTATCATCGCCGCATCGCTCACCAGCGATTCACCGTTGAGCGCTGAAAGAAACTCTTTCTGTCCGTTGCCCGCAACACCGGCTATGCCCACCACTTCGCCGCGCGCAACTGAAAGAGAAATGTCTTTCAGGTCGGTTCCCAACGGATCAGCGGAAGGAAGCCCGAGCCCTTTTACCTCCAGCGCAAGCACATCGTCCGAAGTTTCTGCCTTGTTGTTTGCCCGCTTTGTGACCGGCAACTCGGATCCGATCATCATTTCCGCCAGGCTTTTAGGTGTTTCTTCGCTTGGCGTGCATTTTGCGGTTACCTTACCCAGGCGCAGCACGGTGGCGCTGTCGCACAGGGATTTGATTTCATCGAGTTTGTGGGAAATGTAGAGGATTGAGCACCCTTCCGATGCAAGCCGGCGCAAGGTGGCAAATAGCTTGTCCACTTCCTGGGGCGTTAGAACCGATGTCGGTTCATCCATGATAAGCAGCTTGGGGTTCTGCACGAGGCACCGGATGATCTCAACGCGCTGGCGCTCACCCACCGACAGGGCGTGCACATGCTGGTGCGGATTAATGGGCAAACCGTAACGCTCAGAGATTTCACCGATTTCGCTGGCAAGCTTGCTGAGGTCGTGATCGGGATCTATGCCAAGCGAAATGTTTTCGGCCACGGTGAGGGTTTCAAACAGATTGAAATGCTGGAATACCATGCCGACGCCAAGGGCGCGGGCAGCATTCGGATTTGCAACCTGAACCTGCTCACCCTCCCAGATCATAGTGCCGGAATCAGGCTTCACCACCCCATAGATGATTTTCACCAATGTGGATTTACCCGCGCCATTTTCCCCCAACAGGGCGTGAATTTCGCCGGGCATCACTTTGAGGTCCACATGATCATTGGCCAAACAGCCCGGATACTGTTTGACGATCTGCTTCATTTCCAATTGTGGTGTTGCCACGCTCTCCCCCCTCACGTGCGGGTATCTTGCAAGATGATGCCCGCTTAGTACATAATTTTATCCGGCTTTTGCCGCCACTCCTCAAAAACCGCCCGGGCCTCCTCCATATCCATATGAATGGTCGGTATCGACCTTTCATCCAGTGGTTTGGGAATTTCCCGGTAAAGGAAATCGTCGTCAAACCCGATACTGGCGGCATCTTCACGCGAATTGGCAAAGTAAAGTCCATCGAGGCGCGCCCAGTAAATCGAAGCAAGGCACATGGGGCACGGCTCGCAGCTTGAATAGATGATACAGCCCTCAAGGGAGAAGGTGCCAAGCTTCTTGCAGGCCTCGCGGATGGCCACAACTTCTGCGTGGGCGGTCGGATCATTGGCGGTTGTGACCTGATTGAAGCCCTCCGAAATCACCTCGCCATCCTTGATAATAACCGCACCGAACGGGCCACCGAGATTGGCGCGCATACGTTCAGCGGAAAGGCTTATCGCGCGGCGCATATGTTCCTTGTGGTCACACATTTCCAGCATCCCTTTCGCGCTTCACGCGCTCCACGGCCATCAAAATGCGTTCCGGTGTTGCCGGGGCATCAAGGTTCGGGAAGGTTTTATGATCGGCTGCCGCCGAGACCGCATCGCTAAGCGCCGACAATACCGAAAGGGCCAGCATGAGCGGGGGCTCTCCAACCGCCTTGGAGCGGTAGATGGTTTCCTCAACATTGCGGCCCTTTTCCCAGATGGTGACATTGAAATGGTCGGGCCGGTCACTGGCGCAGGGTATCTTGTAGGTGGACGGTGCATGGGTTTTGAGATGGCCTGCATCATCCCACCACAACTCTTCCATGGTGAGCCAGCCCATGCCTTGGATGTAGCCCCCTTCAATCTGCCCGATATCGATTGCTGGGTTCAGCGATCGGCCGCAGTCGTGAAGAATATCAACCCCAACGACGCGGTTTTCGCCGGTGAGAGTATCTATAACCACCTCGCTGAGAGCCACGCCATAAGAGAAATAATAGAAGGGCCGGCCACGGTTCGTCTTCTTGTCCCAATGAAGCTTCGGGGTTTTGTAATAACCGGTAGCCGAAAGCGATACCCGGTCCATATAGGCCGCCATAACCAGCTTATCGAATGGCATCTCTTCGTTACCCACCAGCACCCGGTTCGGCTTGAACACGATCTGCTCGGGCTCAACGTTATGGGCATTGGCTGCGAAAGCAATCAGGCGGTTCTTGATTTTACGGGCAGCAGCGCGCGCTGCCATGCCGTTAAGGTCAGAGCCGGACGAGGCCGCCGTTGCCGATGTGTTGGGCACCTTGCCGGTGGAGGTGGCGGTGATTTTGACACTCTCAATATCAATCTGGAATTCTTCCGCCACAACCTGCGCCACCTTGATAAACAGGCCCTGGCCCATTTCCGTGCCGCCATGGTTGAGATGCACTGAGCCGTCCTTATAGACATGCACCAATGCGCCTGCCTGGTTGAGGTGGGTCGCGTTGAAGGATATGCCGAACTTTACCGGCGTAAGGGCAAGGCCCTTCTTCAGGATTTTGTTTTCCGCGTTGAACGCGTTCACCGCGGCACGGCGCGCACCATAATCCACCCGCTCTTCCAGATCAGCAGTAAGCTCCTGGATGACATTATCCTCGACCTTCATATGGTAAGGCGTCAGGTCCCGCCCCTCACCGCCATAAAAATTCGCCTTGCGCACATCGAGCCCATCCAGCCCGAGATGATGGGCAATATGATCCATCACCCGCTCAATGCCGGCCATGCCCTGCGGGCCGCCAAAACCCCTGAAAGCCGTGTTCGACACCGTATTTGTGAGGCACCGGTGAGAGGTAATGCGCGCATTGGAGAGGAAGTAGGCATTGTCTGCATGGCAGAGCGCCCTGTCGGCAACCGCGGTGGACAAATCAGATGAGCAGCCAAAACGCGACATTTGTTCGAACGTGATGGCTTCAATGCGCCCTTTGTCGTCAAAACCGACATCATAGCCGATTTTGAAATCGTGGCGTTTGCCGGTCATGATCATGTCGTCATCGCGGTCAACGCGCACCTTTGCCGGACATCCGGTGACCGAGGCGGCAAGCGCGGCAATGGCCGCGAACAAGGCCGGCTGGCTCTCCTTACCGCCAAACCCACCTCCCATGCGGCGTACCTTTACGTTCACCGCATTATCCGGCAGGCCCAACACTTTGGCCACATTGTGCTGCACCTCACTTGGGTGCTGGGTTGAGGACCACACATGCATATCGCCATCTTCACCGGGCAATGCATAGGCAATGTGTCCTTCCAAGTAAAAATGGTCCTGGCCGCCAAGACTAATGGTACCGCTGAGCCGATTGGCCGCCTT
Organism: Hyphomicrobiales bacterium; assembly: GCA_051010055.1. Lineage (GTDB taxonomy): Bacteria > Pseudomonadota > Alphaproteobacteria > Rhizobiales > CAJQND01 > CAJQND01. Next base: position 4,323 of record JBPCVY010000023.1, read on the forward strand.
CGCCATCGCCTTGTCCGCATCGCCAATTGTGTAGGTGTCGGGCTCGAACAGAAACGATTTTGCTTCCATCGCATCATCAATCGTGAGCACTGCTGGAAGCTCTTCATATTCCACACTGGCCTTTGCAGCGGCAGCGCGCGCCGCAGCAACAGAATTTGCCGCAACCGCAAAAATTGACTGGCCTGCATAAACCACTTCTTCTTCGGCAAAAACCGGATCATCACCAAAAATCGGGCTGACATCGTTTATGCTGGGAATATCTTCTGCACTCAGAACGCAGGCGACACCGGGCGCTTCACGCACTTTCGACAGGTCCAATGAGATAATGCGCGCGTGGGCCTTGGTACTCTGGGCGACATAAACATGGAGCGTACCGCGGCTTTCAGGAATATCGTCAATGTAAACCGCATCACCGCTCACATGCTTATGAGCAGAATCATGAACACGCGTGCGCAAAACGCCGCCTGAGATGATGTCAGCCATGAGCCACCACCCGCACGTCTACGGTGCCTTCCCCGCCATCGCTCTCCAGCAAAAACCGCATCAGAACATTCTGGGCTGCGGCCATGCGGTAGGCCGCACTTGAGCGCATATCTGTGAGCGGTGTGAAATCATCTTCCATTGCTGCCATGGCGGCCCGCACATGTTTTTCATCAAACGGTGAGCCCAAGAGAGTTGCCTCGGCATTTGCCGCCCGTTTGGGCACGCCTGCCATGCCGCCATAGCAAATGCGGATGTCCTTTACCTTGCCCCCGTCTTCGCGAAGCTTCATTGCGGCCATAACCGCTGAAATATCCTGGTCGAAACGTTTTGAGATTTTGTGGCAGAAGAACGCCTCGCCATCTGCTGGCCGGGGCACAAATACCGATTCGACAAATTCGCCTTTTGCCCTGTCTTGTTTGCCGTAGTCGATAAAGAAGTCTTCAAGGGCGATTTCACGGCGCTCGCTGCCTTTGCGCAATGTAAGGCGTGCATCAAAAGCAATGAGACAGGGCGGCAAATCGCCGATGGGCGAACCATTGGCAATGTTTCCGCACACAGTCCCCGCAGGGCGGATCTGCCCGCCTGCAAATCGCGCCATGAGCCCGTCCATGGCCGGGGCAAGGCGGGCAAGGCTTGGGTGCGCATCAGCCAGGGTTGCAGCGGCGAAGATGCGCAAACCCTCCGGGGTTTCCTTTATCGCTTTCAGCCCGCCAACGTCACCGAGATAGATGAATGTATCGAGCTGGCGATGCAGTTTGGTAATCCACAAGCCCACATCGGTGAGACCTGCGATTATCGTAGCATCCGGATTGGCCCCATAGACTTCTGCCAATTCATCCGCGTTCCGTGGGATGAAACAACGTTTTCCCTCATGCTCCAGAAGCACCGTTTCGCCGTCGTCCAGTTCCCGCAACGCTTTTGCAGTGGCCTTGGCGGCGTCATCAAACTTATCTGGCGCGCGCTGCAACGCCTCACCCGCTGCCAGAATTGGCCCGTAGCCAGTGCACCGGCAGAGGTTTCCCGCAAGGGCATCTTTCAAGCCTTGCCGGCTGCCATTCATGCCGTTGCGCCATTCGGCAAACAACGCCATCACAAAGCCCGGCGTACAAAACCCACACTGGGAAGCATGCTCGTTGCACATGGCTTCCTGCACCGGGTGAAGGGCGCCGTCATCACCGCGCAGGTCTTCAACAGTGATAAGCTGTTTACCATCCAGCACCGGCACCGTCTGAATGCAGGAATTCACCGCCTTGTAGGAAATGCCGCCATTGCCATCGGGTTCACCGAGCACCACGGTGCAGGCGCCGCAATCACCCTCAGCACACCCCTCCTTGGTGCCGCAGCGATGTTCCACGGTGCGTAAATATTCAAGCACCGTCATTGATGGATCCACGTCAGATAACGCCCGTGCCCTTTCTCCCAGCAAAAAGTGCACTGCGTTTCTCATCAGCTCCCCCGGTACGTCGAATAGCTGAATGGCGAGAGCAGAAGTGGCACATGGTAATGCTCGCCAGCTTCAGAAATGCCGAAGCGCAACACCACCTGGTCGAGAAACTTTTGCTCCGGGAGAGCAAAACCAGCCGCATCAAAATAGCCGCCCGCATCAAACTCTAATTCATATGTGCCAACGGTGAATGCATTGCCCTCCAAAATGGGCCCATCCACCCGGCCGTCATCATTTGTCACCGCTTCTTTCAACAAAGTGCGCGCATCACCATCTACCCTGAAAAGTGCAAGCTTGAGGCCGTTTGCCGGGCATCCGCGCGCCGTATCAAGAACATGTGTCGTCAACCGTCCCATAAAAAAATTTTCCCTCACCATTTATGGCTGAAGCTTCCCATTGTTCCCCGAATTAGGGAAGGTTGATTCAGCCTAAGATACTTTCAAAAAAAATTGGAAAATGTTTTGTTTTATATATTTTTTGAAAACAATTGCGAACTTCCATATTGTGCCATGAAGGGCGAAAAACGGAGACTTTTGTGACGGATTCCAGCGAAAAGTTCACTTCATCTCTTCCGAGCACAATGAACCGGGCGGACTTTGTTGCAAGGTTCGGCGGGGTTTATGAGCATTCACCCTGGATTGCCGAAGCTGTTTTCGATGCCGGGCTAACGCCTGCCGAGGACAGTGCTGCAGGCCTTTCCGCGGCAATGATGGGCGTATTGAAAAGAGCCGGTGACGATAAAAAGCTGGCGCTCATTCGCGCCCACCCGGACCTTGCGGGAAAAGCCGCACTTGCCGGAGAACTCACCGATGAATCGGCTTCAGAACAGGCCGGGGCCGCGCTTGACCAATGTACCCCGAAAGAGTTTGCCGCATTTCGGGAACTCAACGCAGCCTACGGCGAGAAATTCGGGTTCCCATTCATCATCGCGGTCAAAGGCAAGACACGGCACGACATTCTGGATGCATTCCGTGGGCGCCTGAAGAATGACGCAGAGCTAGAGCTTGAGACCGCTCTTGCACAAATCAACAAGATTGCCCGGTTCAGATTAGACGCGCTCTAGGGCAATCGCGATGCCCTGGCCAACGCCAATGCACATTGTGGCGAGAGCATATTTTCCGCCCTGTTCCTGAAGTTCCATTGCAGCGGTGCCTGTGATGCGCGCGCCGGACATGCCCAGCGGATGCCCCAGCGCAATGGCCCCGCCATTGGGGTTCACGTAAGGCGCATCTTCGGGAATATCCAAGTCCCGCAACACAGCCAGTCCTTGCGACGCAAAGGCTTCGTTCAGCTCTACCACGTCGAAATCGCCCGGTTTGAGGCCAAGCCGTTCACAGAGCTTGCGAGATGCAGGCGCCGGGCCGAACCCCATTATGCGCGGCTCCAGTCCCGCAACTGCCCCGCCAAGAACGCGGGCGATTGGGGTAAGGCCATGCTGTTTTGCTGCATCTTCTGAGGCGATTATCACGGCCGCCGCACCATCGTTTACACCTGAGGCATTGCCGGCGGTAACGGTTCCATCCTTCCGGAACGGCGTTGGCAGGCTTGCAAGTTTTTCCAGTGTCGTCTGGCGCGGGTGCTCATCCCTCTCAACGTTAATGGGATCGCCTTTGCGCTGGGGAATGGTGACGGATGTCATTTCCTTTGCAAGGCGGCCACTAGCCTGGGCGGCAGCTGCCTTTTCCTGGGAGCGCATTGCAAACGCATCCTGATCGGCCCGGGAAATCTGGAAGTCTTCGGCAACATTCTCGCCGGTCTCCGGCATGGAATCGACACCGTATTGCTGTTTCAACACCGGATTGATAAAGCGCCATCCGATGGTGGTATCGTAAATTTCTGCATTGCGCGAAAACGCTGTGGATGCCTTGGGCATGACAAATGGCGCGCGTGACATGCTTTCCACACCACCTGCAATCATGAGGTCCGCCTCGCCCGCTTTGACCGCCCGGGTGCATTGGGTAATTGCTTCCATGCCGGAACCGCAGAGCCGGTTCAGGGTTGCGCCAGCAATTGCGGTCGGCAGGCCTGCAAGCAGCGATGCCATGCGCGCCACGTTGCGATTGTCTTCACCGGCCTGGTTGGCGCAGCCATAAAGCACATCATCCACCGCCTCCCAATCAAGGCCACTGTGCTTGTCGGCCAGCGCCCTGAGCGGCACCGCGCCAAGGTCGTCCGTGCGCACCTGGGAAAGAGCCCCGCCAAAGCGGCCAATGGGCGTCCTCACATAATCACAAATAAAAGCTTCAGCCATTGTCATTCCTTATGATCAACCGCGCATCAAGTCGCGGATTTCAATCCCGGTATCAGCAAGCTTGCCTGGGTCGGGATTGACCTTTTTGGCAATCATCATTTTTGCCGCCATGAAATCCTTTGGCGCATTCACCGCCTCACAAGCAATAATACCTTTGGCCCCATAATGATAAACCGCAATGGAATCGTCTCCATATGCGCGGGTGACGGCCTTTTGCGAACCAATTATGAGCCCGGCAATTTGCAAGCGCAGGTCAAACTGGTCTGACCAGAACCATGGCAGAGCGCTGTAGGGCTCTTCTTTCCCGCAAATGACTTTCGATGTGGTGCGCGCCTGATCAACTGCATTCTGCACCGATTCCAACCGGATGTTCGTGCCGGCAAACTGATTGGGATGATTGGTGCAATCACCAATCGCCAAAATATGCTCATCGGACGTGCGGCAAAACTCATCGACCACAATGCCGTTTCCCGTTTCAAGGCCTGCTTCATCGGCAATTTCCGCATTGGGCAAAACACCAATGCCGATGATGACGATATTGCTGGGAATTTCGCTTCCATCAGCAAGTTCAACGGCATCTACCCTGTCATTTCCCTTCAACGCTGTGATGCCAACGCCGGTTTTTACCGTTACTCCATGGCGCTCATGCTGGTCTTTGTAAAATTGCGAGATTTCCGGCGATACCGCACGCCCCATAAGCCTGTTGGCTGCTTCAAGCACAGTTACCTGAAGGCCGAGTTTGGCGGCCGAGGCTGCAATCTCAAGGCCAATGAACCCACCACCAATAACGGCGAGGGATTTATGATTTTTAAATTCTTCCTGAACGGCAAGGGAATCATCCAAAGTGCGCAGATAATGAACGCCGGAAAGATCAGCCCCGGGAACAGGCAACTCACGCACGCGTGCGCCGGTGGCCAGCACAAGCTTGCTGTAAGAAATCGTGTCGCCATCGCTCAAGGTTACGGCCTTGCCTGCGCGATCAATGGCTGTGACCGCAACGCCAGTTAAAAGCTCGACGTTGATTTCAGGATATCCGTCAGGTGCCCGCAGGTAGAGATCATCCAGTGTCTCTGCACCTGAGATGAGACCTTTGGACAGCGGCGGGCGTTGATAGGGAGCATAGGGCTCATCGCCGATTATTGTAATCGCGCCCTCAAAACCATCCATCCGCAAGCTTTGCGCGAGCTGCCCAGCTGCGTGCCCGCCACCTGCTACCACCACATGCTTCGTCACTGTCGCCTTCCCCGGCACGTTCAATCGTTTCAGCCGATACTAAGCCGGAAATAGAGCAGAGAAAAAGCACTTTCAAACCCTTCGCTCAAAACTCCAAGCCACGCAGGGCGGAATATCGCCACAATTTGTTATTAAATAAACATTCGATAAAATTAAACGAACATTCGATAAGGATGCGCGCCTTGGACAAACCTCTTGAAACAAAGAACAATCGTCTTGCCCCCGCCATCAGGCGCGAGCAGTTGATCGAAGCTGCCATTGAGACAATTGCCGAGCACGGCCTCTCTCACTTGACTTTGAGCAAAGTGGCCGAACGGGCTGATTTGACCCCCGGTATGGTGAATTTTCATTTCAGCAATAAGCAAGCGCTACTGACGGCCACACTTGAACACGTGGCGCGGACCTATGAGGACGCATGCGAAGAAGCCATTGCGAAAGCAGGTGGCGATGCATCCGCAGCCCTTATGGGACTTATCGCAGCCAGTTTTTCCGATGAAACCTGCGAGCTGGGCCAGGTTGCCCTTTGGTATGCGTTCTGGAGCGAAAGCCGCTCCCGCCAAGATTACATGGAAATTTGCGGGCGCGCTGACCGGGCCTTTTATGATGCAATCTATTCGCTCATTGGGCAGCTTGCCACCGGATCGGAAAAGCCTGTGAACGTGCGCGCAGCAACCCTCGGCCTCAGCGGCATTGTTGATTCCCTCTGGCAGGAATTCCTTACCGCACCAGAAGAATTC
>JBPCVY010000024.1:0-9644 GCA_051010055.1 Hyphomicrobiales bacterium
GGAGGCGGTGAAACGCGGTGTTCTCGCTGCCGGCGCCTTGCCGATTGAATTTCCGACCATCTCACTTGGCGAGGTTTTTCTGAACCCCACCAGCTTGAAGTTCCGCAATCTCATGGCCATGGACACCGAAGAGATGATCCGCGCCCAGCCGATGGATGCCGTCGTGCTGATGGGGGGGTGCGATAAGACCGTGCCCGCCCAATTGATGGGGGCAGCATCAGCCGATGTGCCGGCGGTTCAGATTGTCGCCGGCCCCATGATGACGTCCAAGTATGGGGAAGAGCGACTTGGAGCATGCACCGACTGCCGCAGGTTCTGGGGCAAGTACCGGGCAGGTGAAATCGATACCGCAGAAATCAAGAAGGTCGAAATGCGCCTGGCAACCACGGCAGGCACCTGCGCCGTCATGGGCACTGCCTCAACAATGGCCTGCATATCAGAGGCCCTGGGGATGTCGCTGCCGGGTACTGCGGCCATACCCGCCGTGCACGCTGACAGGCTTCGCGCAGCGGAGGCAACCGGTGCTGCAGCTGTTGGCCTTTTGGCAAGTAAAATCAGGCCGAGCCAGGTAATCACCCGCAAATCTGTTGAAAATGCATTACGAGTTTTGCTCGCAATCGGCGGGTCGACGAATGCCATCATCCATCTGACGGCGGTTGCTGGGCGCCTTGGCATTGACGTCACCCTCAACTGGCTGAACGAGCTCTCAGATACCACACCCGTGCTGGTTAACCTGAAACCGGTGGGCAATCATTATATGGAGGATTTTTTTGCCGCCGGCGGCCTGGGCGCGGTACTGCGCGAGCTTGAACCATTGCTCAACCTCGATTGCCTGACGGTAACAGGCCAAACGCTGGGCGAGCGGCTGCAGGAGCCATGTGATCCGCCAAACCGCGCAATAATCGCTAGCGCGCAAGAGCCGCTGGAGCCCCATGGCGGGCTTGTGGCCCTGTTTGGTTCACTCGCCCCGCGCGGTGCAATTCTCAAGCGCTCAGCTGCCGATGCTTCCTTGTTTGAAAAGGAAGGCCGCGCTGTTGTGTTCTCATCCCTGGAGGATCTTTCCGCGCGCATTGATGCAGCAGACCTTGACGTTTCGCCGGATGATTTTCTGGTGCTTCAGAATGCCGGGCCCACCAGCCCCTCAGGAATGCCGGAAGCTGGCTATCTGCCCATTCCCAAACAACTTTCTGCAAAGGGCGTGAAGGATATGGTGCGGATATCAGATGCCCGCATGTCCGGCACGGCGTTTGGTACGATCGTACTGCATGTGACGCCTGAGGCAGCATTTGGCGGCCCGCTGGGGCTTGTTCAAACCGGCGACCGCATTCGGCTTTCCGTGCGCGAGCGGCGCATAGATCTTCTTGTAGAAGAAAGTGAACTGGAGCGGCGCAAGATGAATCTGGAAACAGCACAGCGCGATCCGGAAACCTTGCGTGGCTATGACAGGCTCTATGCTGAACAAGTGCTGCAGGCGGATGAAGGTTGCGACTTCGGGTTCATGCGGCCTGTGAAAGAGGCCTAGCAGGCAAGCGTCCAACCGTTCTCTGAAGCGCTCCGCGAACATCAAGAAACCTGTATCTACGCGGGGTGGGGCAAGTTTTACTGAGGGTTTTCTGGTAAAATTTGTGAATTCTTGGCAAGATAGGCGCCAAGAATGGTCAAGATACCGGAGGAATATTATGGCTCATAAGAAATCCTCAGAGACCAGCAAAAATAAGGACGCCTCTGGCGGGAGAAGACGCCGGCGAAACGATCTCTGGAAAAACCCCATTGATCTGTCCCCGGAAATGACAACCAGATTGCTTCACGGCCTAGCTGAGAACCACAGGAACCGGCTCGCTGTTTTTGCCCGCATGGGCGATCGGGTTTCGATGCATGATCTTCTGGCTGTCACGGGTGACAAGGACATCAGGGTGCTTTCCTATTTTCAGGGCGCGCTAAGCCGGAAGATCAGGCGGCTGCTGGCAGATGAAGAAAAGAAGGTGCATGTGATCGGGTGGGACTTTGCCGCCACCGAATGGGACCCTCAACACGGCATGATTGTGGATGGAATCTGCTACGTAACACCTGAAACGCAGCAATCCTTGAAGCAATGCCTCGGGCTTGACTGAGCGGAGTGATCCGGCGGCACAATCACACTTCCAGTTCGGTTTCGCGTTCGAACATATAATCGCGGGTGATCGGAGCGGAGTGAACATCCTTGGCGAGCTGCATCTGAAAAACCATGTGGTTTCCATGGCTGAACGTCAGCTCGCTCATGATGAGATAAAACTCCCACATCCGGCAAAACCGTTCATCCAGAAGGGTTGAAATCTCGCCTCTGTTGGATTGAAAATTTTTTTCCCAGGCAGCCAGCGTCCTTGCATAGTGCAGGCGCAGAATTTCGATGTCCGTCACCCACAAGCCGGCCCTTTCAACAGCGCTCATGGTTTCTGAAAGCGCAGGAGAGTAGCCGCCGGGAAAAATATACTTTCGAACCCATGCTCCCGTGGCGCCGCTGCCGGCCTTGCGGCCAATCGAATGCAACAGGGCAATCCCGTCGCTTTTCAGCAACTGAGAAATCTTGCCGAAAAAGTCAGGAAATTGCGTAAGCCCCACATGCTCAAACATGCCGATTGAAACAATGCGGTCGAACTGGCCTTCCACATCACGATAGTCGGTCAGCTCAAACCGGACGCGGCCCTCAAGTCCGCGCTCCTTCGCCCGTTGCCGGGCAAGGGCAAGTTGCTCTCGTGACAAGGTTACGCCGACAACTTCCAGGTCCACTGCCTTTGCCAGATACAAGGCCATTCCGCCCCACCCGCAACCGATATCCAGCACCCGCTGGCCCGGCTTCAAATCAAGCTTTGCCGCGATGTGGCGCAGCTTGTTTTGTTGGGCGGCATCAAGGGTTTCGCCATCCTCACGGAAATAGGCGCAGGAATAGTGAAGGTCAGCATCAAGAAAGAGGCGGTAGAGTTCGTTTGAAAGATCATAGTGATGGGCAACATTCTGCCGTGCACTAACAATCGTATTGCGCTGATGAAACTTGCGGAAACGCTTGTAGGTGCCGCGCACAAATTTCTGCAAGGGCTGCCCACGCAGATTCTTTCTGTTAACCGCGAAAATTTGAAGAAGATCCCGGATAGTGCCCTCTTCGATTTTCAGGGTGCCGTCCATATAGGCCTCACCGGCCCTCAACTCGGGATTGAGAAAAAGCGTGCGGTAAAGACGCCTGTCTGAAATGGAGATTGTAACCTCCGGGCCCGGAGCACCTGAGTGGGTATGCATGATGCCATCTGCATCGATTACCCGCAGCGTGCCGGTTCTTACGAACTGCTCCAGCATGGAGTTGAGAAGTTTCATAATCCGGCTTGCCCCGCTTCTGCCAATCGCTCCGGAATGTCCAGCGCAAGCCCACTAATACTTGTTGTTTAAAGACTAAATCCAGAACTTTCGGTGGAGTGGAAGAAAAATACTTGGCGGCCGCGCAGAAACAACAGCTTCAAAAGTCTTTTCCCTGCTTGGCAGCTTCATACTTCACGAAGTTGCTGAAGAGCAGGTAATAGATATAGATGTTCTTGACGTACTTCACCGGCTCCGCCCCGGCCAGGCGCGCAACCTCCCATTCGACATTTCCAAACCATTTGTTGCTGTCCTTGGCAGCCTTTCGCGCCTGGGCAACTTTGTTGGGGCCAGCGTTGTATGATGCAAAAACAAACAACAATCTCTCCAGGTCTGGAATTGTCTTTTCCGCAAAGTATTGGTCGGCAACAAACCGCAGATATTTTGCGCCCGCTTCTATGTTTCGCTCCAGCTTGGAGAAGTTTTTGATGTTCACGTTCTTATCGCGGGCGGTTGAGGGGAGCATTTGCATAATACCCACCGCCCCGGTGCGGCTTTTCGCGGCGTTGTTAAAGCGCGATTCCTGGAACGCCAGCGCTGCCAGAAGCATCGGGTCGATACTGTACTTCTCACCATATTTCTGGAATAGGCCGTTCAAGTCTTTCAAGAGCTTGTCATAGGCCTTCTGGTTGGGATTTATCATGTGATTAACGTCGGAATAGTAACGCCTGAACAAAATGTTCCCAAGGGTTGTGCCCGCTCTTGCCCCTTTCAGAAATTTGTTGATCATCTTTTTCAGCTGCGGGCTTTTTTTCCTGATTGCCCATGCAATTTCACCGCCTTCGCGCACCGCAAATTCCTCATGCATCTTTACGCCATCGTAAAGCTTGAGCCAGAGCTTTGCCTTGTGTTCATCCATAACGATGGCCGGCAAGATTCCTGTGTGAACCATTTCGATGAGGTCTTCATCTTCGAGCAGTTCGTCAGCTTCTTTGATTTCAACTGGCTTGAGACTTTGCTTGGCAAGTTCGCCCTGAATCCGGTTCAGACTGGCGAAGTAACTTGACGACCGGCGCAAGTGAACGGTCAATCCGGAAAGTGCAGAAAGGGAGGTAACGGCGGATGCTTCTTTTCTGGTGAGAACCAGTTCCCGCACCCCGGTCAAAACAGGGTCTGAGAAATCTATGGTCTCAAGACGTTCAGGCGTGATGGTAAGGTTGGCGGCGGCAATATCACCACGCCCTTCAGCAATTCCGGGCACCAGTTCATTACGGGGCGTTGGGATCAAAACAATCCTGATCTTGTCCAGCTCCCGCTTGACGCCCTGATTGAGAAAGCGTTCGAACTCCCTCATATACTCAACGGTTATGCCCTTTTCCTTGCCCTTGTCCAGATATTAGCTGGTGAGCGAATATGGGATGAGGACGCGGATGACGCCTTCTTTTTTCATATCTGAAAAATCGCCAAACCAAGGCTCACTCACCTCGGCAGCCATCGGGTCAGCAGATTTCAAGGCCTTGACGGGCGATGTCAGGCCCAGGAATACAAGTGTGAAGATAACGAAGCGGCTGAGCATTTCCGGACGCTCCGACAACCACTGCCCGATAACTATAGACACGCGCACCCGTCGCGCAAAATGACATTGCGGTGACGTAGAATAATCCTTGCAGCAGACAGAGATTTTTCTGATCATCCGGCAAAACTGCGGAGAAGCGCCAATGGCAGACGGAGCAAAGTGGCCAACCGGAAATTGCATGTGCGGTGCGGTGCGCTATGAAGTAACCGGCCAGCCAAGCAGGGTGTTGCACTGCCATTGCGAAAGCTGCCGGGGCCACACCGGCGCACCGATGGCAACCTTGGCTGTGTTCAAGGCTTCTCAGGTGGCCTTCAGTGGCGATGAGCGTAAGCCATTTGCATCAGCGCCGGGCGTTGAGCGGGCATTTTGCGCGAATTGCGGCACATCCCTCACCTGGGAAACCGTCTTTGGCGACGAAGGGCGGCTGTGCGCAATTCACATCAGCACTTTCGACAATCCGGATGTGCTGAAACCAACCGCACACTCCTTTTACCCTGAGCGCATCTCCTGGTTCGACACCGCCGATAGCCTGCCAAGACATGCGGGATTTGTGGCTGGCAGCGAGCCGCTTCAACACGGGCCCTCGTTGAAAGAAATGCCGGAAACCAAGACCAAGACCAATTGACCTAGCGGGGACTGTTTCATTCGGCTACCTTCGCTCCTGGGCAAATTCGTTTTCGAAGGGCAACCGGGTTGATGCAGGACGTTTTCGAACAGTTCGTAACCCTATGGGTGGTTATCGACCCAATCGGCACCATACCGGTTTTCGTTGCGGTAACCGCTGGCCTGGAGGCATCACAACGGCCAAGAGTGGCACTGCAAGCTTCGATAATCGCAGCTGCCGTTCTCATGTTTTTCCTGGTTCTCGGGCAGTTTCTTATCGACGCACTGGGTATCAGCTTGCCCGCGTTTCAAATCGCCGGCAGCATCATTCTGTTTCTTTTCGCCCTGACGATGATTTTCGGCGATTCAAAACCGCAAACGGAAACCGCAAGTGTCGGCAACGAAAGCGAGGCATCATCGCTTGCGGTATTTCCCCTGGCGGTGCCGTCTTTGGCATCGCCTGGCGCAATGCTGGCAATTGTCCTTCTCACCGACAATAATCGTTTCTCTATTCCCGAGCAGGCCATCACGGCAGGCGCTATGGTGTGCGTTGTGGCGATAGCATTTTTTCTGATGCTGGCAGCTGGCCCGATCTTGAAGCTCATCGGGCTGAGCGGCGCTGCGATTGTCAGCCGCGTCATGGGTATGATTTTGGCCGCCGTTGCAGTGGATAATGTGATTTCAGCTGTCATCCACCTACTGAAAACAACAACGCTTTAGGTTCTGCGACAGCCGATCAAGCAAGGAGCTGAAAGATAGATGCCGAACAGTTCTGAAGTTGATATTGCCATAATCGGGGCGGGTGCGGCCGGGATTGCTGCTGCAAAATCCTTAATGCAGGCGGGCAAAAGTTTCGTCCTTCTTGAAGCCTCGCACCGTATAGGCGGGCGGGCATATACCGAGGAAATTTTCCCGGGCGTTCCGGTCGATCTCGGCTGCCACTGGCTGCACTCGGCCTCTCTCAACCCATTGGTGAAAGTCGCCGACGCATTCGGCATCACTTATTTGAAAGAGGGTTTTCCCCGTGGTGTCTTTTCGGATGGAAAATGGAGTTCCGATGAGGACAGCGCTGATTGGGACCGCTTCTACGAACGCCAGGCCCACGCAATGCAAGAGGCGGCGGCAGGGGAAGGCGATCGCTCGATTTTCGAAGCCACAGAACGCGAAGACCGCTGGACGCCTATATTCGATTACATCTATTCGCTCCATACTTCGTTCGATGTCGACCAGGTCTCTGTCACCGATTTAATGGCTTACAATGACACAAATGAAGACTGGCCCCTAAGGGAGGGGTACGGAACATTAATGTCGCGGTTTGGCGCCGATATTCCTGTTTCGCTGAATTGCGCTGTTCACACTGTTGAATGGTCCGGCAAGGGAGTGACGCTTGAAACCGCCCAGGGCACCGTTAGCGCGCACCGCGCATTGGTGACCGTTTCAACCGGCATTCTGGGTGCTGGCGACATCCGCTTTGTTCCCGAATTACCTGTGTGGAAAAAAGAAGCTATAGCCGCCTTGCCGCTTGGATGCCACAACCGGATTTGCCTTGGCTTTGACCGCGATGTTTTCGGCCCTGATGCAAGGGCAGGTTTTACCACCGATGTCATAGACGATGTGCCCATGTCCCTCTACTTAAGGCCGTTTGATTACAACCTGGTGGTGGCGGTAACGGGCGGGCGTTTTGCCGAATGGCTGGAACGGGCGGGACAACAAGCATCGATCGATTATGTGGAAAAGAAACTCCAGGCCGTGTTCGGCAGCGATATCACCAAGCATGTCACAGCCCATATTGTGACCGCCTGGCGTGGCGACCCTTGGGTCAAAGGCGCTTATTCCGCTGCCCGGCCAGGTCAGGCGCACCAGCGGGCAGAACTCGCCAAGTCCTTGGATGAAAAAGTCTTTTTTGCCGGGGAAGCAACGTCATCGGAATTTTACTCCACCGCCCACGGCGCCTATCTCACCGGCATAGCTGCAGCGAACGCGATGGTTTAACCCCGCGGCAGCCTACCTTTGTAAGCATAGTCGCCCCAGTGCTGGACATCTTCAGTCACCAGGGCATAGAGGGTTTCGCCGGCCTCGCTCACCCTGTTGCAAAACGCAATATCTTCGAAAATGTAGCTGCCATCTTCCTTCTTGAGAGGGGAGAAAAAATCATAAACTGGATGATTTGTCTGGGTGATGGCGCCAAAGCGTGGAAACTCCGACGCAAGGCCCTTTTCAATTAGTTTCTTAAGCAAATCAACTTGCAGCAGCACCAGCCCAAAGCCAATTTTTTCAACCTCAATAACGTCGCCAATTCTGAATTCGGCCTCGGCGGTGGCGAAGTTCCACTTGGTGGCTTCAGAGAGTGCTTCTTGAACCACCAAAAGCCTGCCGGCTGCCGCCTTCCTGGCAAGAATTTCGTCGACGGCGTCGAAATTAATATTGCGCAGCGGGCACGTTGCCGCCACGAACAGTTTGTTTGCAATCTGCATTTTTTCCACGGCTTCGGCGGGAAATGAAATGTCGTCGTCAATAAAAAGGATATGGGTGAACCTGTCCTCGCAAACCGCCTGCGAGGCCAGAATAGGGCAAACCAGTTGAGGATGAAACCCGTGCCAGGGAGATATTGGGAAAAGCGGCTGAAGCTTTCGATGAAAAGGTGCGTCCGTTGATGAAGTTCAGCGCGCAAGAGGAACCTGCCGATCAGAAGTGAAAACCCGCGGCAATGCTGACGCTCTGACTTAAAGTACGACTGCCGTTACCACAATTTCGATGAGGTCCTCACCTGCCAAATCCGCGCCGACGCACGCTCGTTGGGGCCAATTCTCCCTGTCCCCAATCCAGGCGCACCAGACCTCATCCATTTCGGCTTTCATCGACATGTCCGAAAGATAGACGGTTGCCTGTAACAATCCGGTCTTGCCGCTACCGGCATCCTCCAGATGTTTATCCAGTTCTTGCAGCGCGTTGCGGGTTTGCGCCGTTATGCCTTTTGAAGAGGTTGTGTCGGTCGCCACCGCATAAACACAACCCGCGTTCACAACCGCCCGGCACCTTCCCTTGCTTTCTCCGTGAATTCTTTTGATTGTCATAGCGATTGCCCCAATGCGAAATTTTGCTTCAAGGCAGCCTGTCACGGTTTCATCTGAGTGTCGATGAACCTTGCAATCAGCTCGCCTTACAGTTTGGGGCTTTTCATCATGAACAGGAACTCCTTGACGGCTGCTTGTGATTCCGGCCTCAGATTTTCGATGCCTTCATAAGGCATGCCGGTGGCCGGGCCTTCATCCGGATACTTGCCCTTGCGTGCCAAATGGCGCTGTATCATGCGCACGAACTTGGCGCCGCCCCAGGCGCCGATTTCTGTCGATACGGGATATTTTTCCTGGGGGTCGCGAAACAGATCGTAAAAGTCAGCGAGAATGGCATTGTCCAAATTGCCGCCGGGAATCGCCAGCTTGTATTGCTCCTTCACCACCGCTTCCAGCTTGTTAATGTTGTAGAGGAAGACATAGTCGCGCCGGCCGTGGGTCTCACCATTCAGCATCAGTGACGTTTGGTCGATGCCGTCAATAATCCGGTCGGTTGGAATTTTGTCTTCCGCGCCACCAAGGCGGGCGATTGTCGAAAACAAATCAGCGACATGAACCATGTCCCCCACAACCGAATCCGCTTCGATCATGCCCGGCCAGCGCACAAACGCATCAACGCGCACACCGCCTTCGCTCGTGTCACCCTTGCCGCCCCGGAAGATCATCGGCGTATAGCCTGATTGCGGGGAGTATTTCGTGAAATGCCCATTATCACCCATGACGATGACCAGGGTGTTCTCGGCAACACCCAGCGATTCCATCTCGGCCATCAATTCGCCGATCCACTGGTCCACCAGCTTCATCTTTTCCACATAGATGCCGCCATTGGGCGTTGTGTAGTTATCGGTTGTGGTGCGCGGCCCTGTCAGCGGGTAGAGGGGCCAATATTGCAGGAAGAACGGTTTGTCCTGCTTCGCCAACGCGCGCAATTGTTCCATGACCTGGCGCTGATAGCGGACATTCATTTCGTGATACTTGGCCTCGTTCCAGCGCTCGCCGGGCTTCATGTGCACTTCACGCACATTCTTGCCACGGACACCTTCCACGCCAGTGACCATGCTCGAGGC
>JBPCVY010000025.1:0-13208 GCA_051010055.1 Hyphomicrobiales bacterium
AGCTGGATGCGACAGTGGATGAGATGCTGGAACTGGTGCAGATGACGGCTCTCAGAAACCGGCAAACCAGGCAGATATCCGGTGGCCAGCAGCAACGGGTAGCCCTTGCGCGGGCGCTTGCGCCGAAGCCGAAAGTTCTGCTTCTTGATGAGCCGCTCTCAGCCCTTGATTTAAAGCTGCGCAAGGAAATGCAAATCGAACTCAAACGACTGCAGCATGAAACTGGCATCACCTTCATCTTTGTTACTCACGACCAGGAAGAGGCGCTCACTATGTCGGATCGGGTGGCGGTGATGAATGAAGGCAAGATTTTGCAAATCGGCACGCCGCGTGAAATTTACGACCATCCGGCTGATCACTTTGTTGCAAACTTCATTGGCGAGACGAATTTTTTGCAAGCCGAGCTGATGTCGGTCACCAGGAAGGGCGGAATGGTGAAATTGCGCTCGGGCAAAACGGTGGACGCGGCCTTGCCGCCTGGCGAAACCGCAAAGGGCGCGGTGAGCATTGTGGTGCGCCCTGAACATGCGCGCCTCACCAAGGGCGCCGGCACACTCAATGGCGTGCTGCAGAGCATCGTCTATTTCGGCACTGACACCCACTACCATTTGCGCCTTCCGGACGGTGAATTGTTCATTGTGCGCGCGCAAAATCAGCGCGACGTGGAGGAGAAGTTCAAGGAAGGGGAAAGCCTGGGCATCGAGCTGGTTGAAAATTCAGTGCAGGTTTTGAGGGATTAAGGTGATGTCGGATGCGATCATTGCCAGGGAACGAACGGCTTCGCGTAACAGGTGGCTTTTATTGTCACCGGCCCTTTTTATTCTGGTTTTTGCAGCTTCCGGGCCACTTCTGATCGTTCTTGTCTACTCGTTTTTGAAACCTGGAGACTATGGCGGGGTGGTGTGGCAGTTTTCGTCTGAAGCTTGGTTTAACGTACTGTTTCAAAGGGATATTTTTGACGATACCGTATCCTTTGCGGACGCCCATTTGTCCATTTTCTGGCGCTCGGTGAAGTTGTCCCTGTCAACGACCCTCATTGCGTTTCTGGTTGGCTTCCCCACGGCTTATTTCATCGCCACGCGCCCAAAACAACAACGCGATATCTGGTTGTTGCTGATTATCATTCCCTTCTGGACGAACCTGTTGATCCGCACCTTCGCTATCATGGAGGTGATCCGTAATGGCGGCGTTGTGAACAACACGCTCCTGCTTGCCGGGATAATCGATGAACCCATCCAGATGCTATTTACGGATTTCGCCATTCTTGTTGGCATGCTTTATGTCTATCTGCCGCTCATGGTTCTGCCTCTTTATGCCTCAATGGAGCAGCTTGATTTCAGCCTGGTTGAGGCGGGTTACGATCTTTACGCCTCGCGCTGGCATGTACTGAGAAGGATTATCATCCCTCTGGTTAAGCCCGGCATCATCGCCGGGTCCATCTTGGTGTTCGTGCCTTCTCTTGGTGCTTACGTGACGCCGAGGGTGCTTGGCGGCGGCAAGAACTTGATGATAGGCAACCTCATCGAGCTGCAATTCGGCCAGGGGCGGAACTGGCCGTTGGGGTCCGCACTTTCGGTTATCCTTTTGGCCATAGTCATGGTTGCACTGTTGATCTATGTGCGCTCGGCAACCCGTGAGGATGTGGGCCATGGCTGAAAATGTTCGTGCCCGCAAACCATTTGCCCTGAAGCGCCAACCTGGGTTCGCGGCGATCGCGATTACCTGCTTTGTTTTATTGTACGGGCCAATCGTACTCCTGGTGATTTATTCATTTAATGCGGGAACCTCGATTGCCATTTGGGAAGGTTTCTCCTGGCGGTGGTACGCCTCCGCCTGGCAGAACGAACAGGTAAAAGATGCAGCTCTCAGGTCGCTGATTGTAGCGAGCAGTGCTTCGTTTTTCGCAACACTTGCTGCAACACTTGCGGGATTGGCGACAACCCGGACACGCAAGTATCGCGGGTTCACAGCTGTTTTCGCACTTATAAATCAGCCGCTTATGGTGCCGGAGATTGTCACTGCGGTGGCGCTTTTGATTTTCTTTGCAATTATAAAGGTCGCCACCGGTTATACGGGATTGGGCTATCTCATTACGGCCCACACTGCGTTCTGCATACCTTTCGCCTATATGCCGATCAGGGCGCGGCTTGAAAGCATGGACCTTTCCCTGGAGACAGCAGCAGCCGATCTTTATGCGCCGCCATGGCAGACCTTCAAGCGCATCACCTTTCCCATGATGTGGCCTGGCATATTGGCCGGCGCCATGCTGGCATTCGTAATTTCCCTTGATGATGTGGTGATTACAGAATTCGTCAAAACGGCGGGTCAGGATACCTTGCCAACATATATGCTGGGCCAGTTGCGCCGCATAATTACTCCGGAAATCAATGCTATCTCGACAGTGTTTCTGGGAATTTCAATTGTTCTTGTGTGTGTTTTCTTTATCTTGAGCAGTAGGCGAGGATAGAAATAGTCAAAACCAGGGAGAAAGATTAAGATGCTAAAGAAGCTAGTTGGCTTGTTTGCCGGCGCGTTGATGGCTGTGAGTGGTCCTGCATTCGCGGAAGGCGAACTGAACATTTTTAATTGGGGCAACTACACGAACCCCGAACTGATCAAAAAATTTGAGAAAGAGCATAACGTCAAAGTCACCATTACTGATTATGATTCAAATGATACCGCTCTTGCCAAGGTGAAGGCAGGCGGGCATGGGTTTGATATCGTGGTGCCGTCGGCAAGTTTCGTACCGATTTGGATTAGTGAGGGACTGTTGCTAGAAACCCACCCGAACCAGATGGCAAACTTCAAAAATGTCGACCCCCAATGGGTGGACGTTTTCTTTGACAAGGGCCGCAAATACTCCGTACCCTGGCAGTGGGGCACCGTCGGTGTGACGGTGAATAAGTCGGTTTACAGTGGCGATCCGAACACATCGGCAATCTTTTTGGATCCACCCGATGAACTCAAAGGCAAGATCAATGTTGTGCCGGAAATGGCTGACGTTATGTATCTGGCTATCCGCTACGTCGGCGGCGAGCCGTGCACAGGCGACAAGGCCATTCTCAAGAAGGTCCGTGACAAGCTTCTGGATGCAAAAAAGCACTGGCTTTCAATCGACTATGGAACGGTTGAAAAGTACGCCAAGGGCGATCTTTCCGGCGGTGTCTACTGGAATGGCGCATCATTCCGCGCACGCCTCCAGAACAAGGACATTGTCTATGGCTATCCGAAAGAAGGATACCCGATCTGGATGGACAATGTTGTTGTCTTGAAAGATGCAAAGAATGTTGAAAACGCTAAGAAGTTTCAGAATTTCATCATGCTTCCGGAAAATGCAGCGTTGATTTCTGCGTTCGCACGTTACGCCAACGCCATCAAAGGCTCTGGCGAGTTCATGCCTGCGGATATGGCGATAGCGCCGGAAGTGAATATTCCAGAAGAGTTTAAATCCCAAGGTGCGGTGGCAAAGACGTGCCCGCCCGAGGTTACCAAGATTTACACTCAAATATGGACGGAACTTCAGAAATAGAACTGTGTTCCCGGTGGCCCATTCGAGGCCGCCGGGAAACACGAGCCTGTCGACATGAAAAAGGAAGATTGGGACAAACCGCCCCGGAACCGGTGGTCGTTCCAGCACATTCGCGAGATTTTGCCGACCACCGAAGTGTGGCGCGGAACCGGGCCTGTCTGGCATCTGCCGCGTGAGGCAGCCGATCTGGACCGGCTGGAATTTACGTTGCCCAGCGGTGACGCCATTACAATCGAAGCCTGGCTGGAGCGCGACTTCACAGATGGATTTATCGTGCTTCACCGGGGAAGTATCGTCTATGAGCGCTACCTAAACGCTATGAACGAGCGCACACTGCATCTTTCCCAATCAGTGGCAAAATCTATTGCGGCATCGGTTGTTGGCGTTCTGCGCGAACATGGATTGCTCAACCCCGAAGAGCTGATAACCACCTACCTACCTGAGCTCAAACGCACCGCCTGGAATGGGGCAACCCTGCAACAGGTTCTCGATATGACGACGGGTGTGAAGTTTGATGAGGAATATACATCCACCAGATCAGATATTGCGAAGGTTGATGTGTGCAGCGGCTGGAAACCGCCACAACCGGGCCAGAACCTTCCCGGGTGTATCTGGGATCTCATTTTGACCTTCAAGGAACAGGAATGCCCGCACGGGGAAAGGTTCAAATACAGGTCAATTGAAACAGATGTCATGGCTCATGCCATGGAGCGGGTGAGCGGGATGAAACTTGCCGGCCTCATCAGCCGTGAGTTATGGTCGAAACTGGGTGCAGAAGAGAGCGCATGCTATACCGTTGATGCTGCGGGCTACGCTTTGGCTGATGGTGGTTTCAACGCCACATTGCGCGACTATGCCCGGTTCGGGCAAATGATCCATGACGGCGGAATTGCTGATGGACGCCGGGTCATCCCGTATGGATGGATTGCCGATTGCCGCAAGGGGCAGCACCAAATGTTTGGTGAACCCTACAGCGTTACCCTGCCGGAGGGGGCTTATCACAACCAGTTTTGGCTGGAGAGCCCAGCGCGGCGGACATTGATGGCGCGCGGCGTTTTCGGCCAGCTCATTTACATATGCCCCGACGATGAAATGGTGATTGTAAAGCTTGCAAGCTGGCCGGAGTTTTTATCGAACGAACTTGCGTTGAATGCCTTCGCAGCAATTAGCGCCATCGCCGCTGAACTGAAGATAAACTAACCTAGGCCTCAAAGGTTATGCGGCCCCCGCATATTGTAAGCTCGGCGCGGGCGTCGGCGAGGGTTTCCGGTTCCATGGCTTCCAGATCATGAGACATCATCACAATATCAGCCAGCATGCCTGGTTTAAGCTGGCCCTTGCTGACTTCTGAGAATTCCGCATATGCGCCATCGCGGGTGTAAGAGCAAAGGGCATCGTGAAGGCTTTGGTGCTGGTTGGTCCACGGGGCTCCTAAATTGCGCGGCGCAACCGCACCCTTCACCGAGGCCATTACATCTACTGGTACAACTGGCCAATCGGTAGAGAAAATCATAGTCACGCCTGTATCCCTGAGGGTTTGCCAGGGGCAAAACAGGGGCTTTTGCTCTTCATGCAAGATAACGCCCGGCGGTGGTGCATCGAACAGTCCGGCAGCAGGTGAGTGCAAGGGCTGCATGGACGCAATCACGCCAAGTTCCTTGAAACGGTGCAAATCATCTTTGTGCAGAACTTCGATGTGTTCGATGCGGTGGCGGGAATCGCGCTTCCCGTTCACCTTCGCCGCGGCTTCATATCCATCCAGCGTGCGCCGGACCGCCCCATCGCCGATAGCATGCACGCTGATTTGCAGGCCCATGGCATCGGCCTTCGTGCAGACTTCATTGAAGTGCTCTGAAGAAAACAGGGCATCGCCAACACTGCCTGGTTCATCAGGATAAGGCTGGAGCATGAATGCGGTGCGCGATTCAATGACCCCGTCCATGAATATCTTCACTCTGTTGGACCACAGCATGTTGGAATCGAACCGTCGGCGCATTTCCTCTGCTTCTTCAAGTTTTTCGAGCGGGTCAAAGTTTTTGAGATGGCAGGGAATTTGTGTACGGCACAACAATTGTCCCTCATGGTGCATCTCGTCCAGAAGTTCGAGTTGATAAAAATTGCCGTCCATATTGTGCAAGGTCGTGATGCCATGCCGGGCACAATGCTCCAACCCGGCCAGCATGGCGGCGCGGTCTGAGGCCCGCTGGCTAGCTGTTGGCATGGGCTCTGGGTTGGCGCCGGTCACATATCCCAACCCATCACGTCCACCAAATGGGGTAAGTTCAAGAACCGGTCCGAATGCGCCGGTCTCGCGCAGCTCGCCGGTGGCTTTGCCGTCTTCGCCCATGACAATTTCACAACCTTCTGGAACCTCGCCCCCATGCAGAATTCCGGCCTTTTCAAGCGCCTTGGTGTTGGCCCAGACGGTGTGATGGTCGTGGGCCATCATGGCGAACGGCCGTCCGGGCATAACCTTGTCGAGATCCTGGCGGGTCGTGGAATGGCCTTCGCCTAGAGTTTCATAGTCACAGCACACCCCATAAACCAGCTCATGGTCCGGATGTTCTTTTCCAAACCCGCTTGCAGCCTTTGCCAGCTCCTCGGCGCCATTGACGTGGAACAGGTTGAGCGCGCCAAGTTCAGCGCCTCCGGGAAACAAATGAACGTGACTTTCGATGAAGCCAGGCAGCACAGTGCGCCCCTGTGCATTGATGGTGCGGGTTTCCGGGCCCTCGAGATTCCGCACCTCATCATCAGTGCCGGTGGCGAGAATTTTATAGCCCTTTACGGCGACCGCCGTTGCCGCGCCATTGGTCGCGTCAAAAGTGATGAGCCGCCCATTTTCGATGATGAGGTCTGCATGTTCGGCCATGGATACTCACTCCGGGTGCAATGCAAGTTTTTAGTTATGTTGAGCTGGCGGTTTATCCGGCAAGCCCTGCCATGAGCAAAAGACAGCCGATAATGAATGTTGTCGCGCCAAATGTTTTGACAACTTTGCCCGAAAAATCGAGCGATGCAAACAGGCCAAGGAACCATTTTGGGAATGCAATAAGCAGCATTCCTTCAAACAGAGCGATAAGCCCGACAATCGAAATAAAAACGGCAAGCGGACTGTCCCAGACAAAATGTACGGCGATAATGGCTCCGCCAATGGTGAAGGCGGCAAGCCCTGCCAGGTAAGAAATTAAAGGCTGGCCTGCGATCTCTTTGAGAAGGCCGTTGGCGGTTTCACTGTCGGTGAAAAGGAACAGGCCAACGGCAACAAAATAAAGCCCGATCAATGTGGCCAGAACGTCGGTTGCCGTCATTGTTGCAATCATCATGTCCCTCCAGAATTGGTATTTCTTGGATCAAGCCGTCCTTCAAGAAGCGCAGCATCGGCCCGCAAAGCATCAACAAAAAATGAAATCAGAAACTGAATGCGGTCAAGAGCGAACAGATCAGGGTGGGCGGCAACCCAGATATCGTTGACCAGCCGTATATTGAATTGCTCTGCGGGCATCAGTTTGCGTGAGTTTTCACCAACAAATACCGGCATCATGGCAAGTCCCATGCCCACTTCTGCCGCTCCGCAAAGGGTAAGAAAGGAATCTGCTCTGAACACCGGCTCGCCGCGCAGGTTTTCCTTCTCCCAGGCTCCTGCCGGCGAGCGCATAAGAAGTTCAGAGGCTCCAAGCCATAAATGGTCTGCAATATCTGATGAAGGGTTGCTTTTTAGATAGTCAGGCGAACCGTAAATGCCGAACGCCAGCGAGCATGCCCGCACACCTTCCAGATCATCTGGCAGCGATTTTGCCGGCCTGACGGTAATTTCTGCATCAATGCCCGCAAGATCGAGCCTGCTGTTGGTCGATGCCAGCGTTATCTGCAGCTGCGGGTTGGACAGGCGTAAATCGCGCACATACTTGTGCAGAACCAGTTGGCCCAGGGAATCGGTTGAGGTGACCCTGACCGTGCCTGAATTGTTGCTAAGGCCATGGATGGTGCGTGCTGCACTTTCGATCGACTGCTCAATGCTGCGCAATTTTTGCAAAACCGGAACCGATTCCGGCCGCACCCGATAGCCAGCCGGGGACTTCTCAAAAAGCTCCACACTCTGATCGCGCTCAAACGAATTGACTCGCCTGAGAACGGTGGCGTGGTTTACCCCAAGCGCGCGCGCTGCAGCCGACAGCGACCCTTTTTCGGCCACCGCCAACACATACCTGAAGTCATCCCAGTTCACATTGTGCATTTGTGCACAAATTTATGTGAAAATTTCGCGAATGGCTATGAAATTTTGCACATGATACGCTCCGTCATTCGGCTCTGGCTTACTTTGGGAGATGCGCCATGAAACATGGTTTGAAGTGGATTGTTGGTTCAGCTTTTCTTTCTGTCTCATTGTTATCGGGTGTTGCGTTTGCCGATGGCCACTTCGAAAAGGCCATCAAGGCGCGTAAGGCGGTGATGACCATTTATGCGTTCAACCTTGGGGTGCTTGGCGCGATGGCCAAGGGCGAGGCCGAGTATGACAGCAAGGTTGCAATGGGCGCTGCGAACAATCTGCTTGCGGCAGCCAACCTGGATGCATCTCAGCTCTGGCCGCAAGGCTCCGACAATAAGGCCATGCCGGACAAGACAAGGGCGCTGCCGGATATCTGGACTACCTATCCGAAAGTGGTCGAGCACCAAAAGGCGCTTATAAAAGCACTTGAAGCGCTTGGCCCGGCATCCGGCAAAGACCTCCAGAGCCTTCAAGGCGCCATGAAAGCTGTTGGCGGCGGCTGCGGTGGTTGCCACAAGCCTTTCCGGGCTGAAAAAAAGTCATAGAGGCCATCTGCTAGATTAACTTCGGTGCGGCGCGCGTTGTTCGTGCCCTATGCACGGTTGGGAATCCAAGCAAACGTCCCGGTGCTTTCCCGCACTTTAAGTGCACTTGCGGCGGCGGCAAGTGTATCCGGCACATTAATCCGTTATCGGAGCTGAACTTTTTGCAAGAGTTTTCTCCCGCCTCCTGCCATTTGCTAAGATACCTCAGTGGTTCTTGGTTGCTCCGGGATGTTTTACCCATTTTTAAATCAGAAAAAGCGCTCGCCGGTGGCCCCGCCCTCGGCTGATTTGCCACTCTGCCAGCCTCTAATTTTGGAGCAGGGCCACCAGAGGGCTGCTGAAGGTTGAATCAACGCAAATTTTCGACACCAGGCGATGGTATTGAGTACCGGATTGGGGTAACTGGGAAGGACAGAGCCCATGTCTGACAAATGGGAATTCAAGAGCCATACCTACGACAATTGCAATTGTTCTGTGAGCTGCGGATGCCAGTTCAACGAACCCTCTACACACGGAAATTGTCTGTTTGCGTACACTGGCACAATTGTCGAAGGGTATTTTAATGACACGCCGCTGGGAGGATTGAATTGGTCTTTGCTTTGTATATTCCTCAACGAGATTGAGGAAGGAAATGGCAAGCGGCAGATCATTGTCGATGAGCGGGCCGATAAATCTCAGCGCAATGCGTTGGAAACGATCATATCGGGTGAAGCCTGTCCGCCCCTAAGCAACCACTTTTCCGTATTTGGTTCCTTATGTACGGAGTTCTTCGAAACCCTATTTCTTCCAATTAATCTCGAAGTGGATCTCGCACTCAGAACGGCAAAAGTTGATATTCCTGGTGTTGTTGAGAGTGTCGGAAGGCCGATCATCAACAAATTCAATGGCGGGCCTTTCCACATTGCGCTCGCGCGTCCTGCTGGCAGTTTCGAGTTTACATATGGAGAAATTGGAAGAGGTACGACTTCGGTAAGCGGCGACATGGAAATGGCTTTTGAAGATACTTGGGCGCTATTTTGTGTGCATCACTACAACCAGGACGGCTTGATCCGTTGAACGGTCAAGGAAACGGTGTATAGGCCGACTCGATATTGTGTAAGTTGGCAGATAGTGCATTTGTTGCTGTATCAGAAGATGTGCACCGGGCCTCATTATGTGGCAGAAAATGCGATGAAACGGCCCGCAAACAGCGCACATATCCAAATAAGCAATGACAGCGCCGCAAGGTATACTTTCCTGTCTAACGGCGCCATTTCAAGCCAAGGTCCGTATCTCAGGTGCAGGCTTGCAGCGGATAAAATTCCTGCCAGAACAAGTCCCATCTTGATCTGAAAAACCGGCAGCTTCACATATTCGGTTGCCTGGGCGCTGAACAATAATGAACCGCTTATAGCAACAATCACAAAGCCTGTAGTTGCCACAGGCACCAAAACCCTGACCAGGGACATCCGATCAGCGCGCGGCCAGGCGCCAAGGAGTTTGAGGTCTAACGTTATTATTGAACCGGCGAGCAACGCGATGCCCAAAATATGCGCCCCGTTTATCGTAGCATAGCCATACCTGGACGTTCGCATGAAGCCAGCCACAGAAGTGGATTCGACGAATTGGGCAAGTTGGTCGATTTGCTCAATCACGGTCTGGATACAAAATGAACTCTTTGCCGCCGAGATAGATTTTTTCAGCTTTCATGCGCCGTTCTTTTACGTCCGAAGACGGTTCGCCGATTATTTTGATTTCTACTCCGATTGCGAGGTCACCAGGTTTCAACCCGGCCCGTTCATTCCGCCACGGCTGGCCGACTTCCACCAGCCAAACGTCACCTTCAGCGTCGACGGAAAGCCTGCCATGTGGATTGCCCAGCCGGACAGACTTAATGATACCGATCAGTTCAATATTGTTTCCAGTTGTCCACCGCCAGCCATGGTGGGCAAGGAGATGGGTTGCCGACGCAATCAGGACTGAGATGCAAACACCTACTAAGAGAGCAATTTTCTTCACTGGTACCTCCAACAAAGACACATCATGGCAGTTGCCGGAAATTGTAACATCAAAACCTGTCTGGCTTGCAAATCAGATGAAGGTTCGCGGCGAGGTGTTACTTTTTAACGGCCTCCACATGCGTTCCTTCAATCTGATATCCTGCATCGACATTCGAAGTGCCATCAACAAGGAAAAGGGACTTGCTTGCGCCCTTAACGCTCATGCGCCCGGTTACCTTAACCGACGCAAAAAGCCCGTCCATTTCAATCCCGTCTTTTGCGCGGACATAGACGATCTGATTGGGAGGCGGTGAGGGAACATGAATGCAGGCCCCGACATATGGAACGAGCAAGAATTCACTTACCTTGGAACCGTCCAGCTCCAGCGGAACGGCATATCCCGGTATCGAGACGGTTTTCCCATCCAAGGAAGCAACAACTTCCTTCTGGCGGTCAGCCTGACGCGCGCGAAGCGCTGCCACTGAGTTCACGAGCAACTCAACATTGTGCCCTGCGGCCCGCAGGCTATCTGCGGTCTTTTCCGCGTCTTCCAGTGCCTGGGCGTCCTCACTCATCATTCCTGACGAGCGCATTGTGCGCACCCAGGCAATGAACTCTATATCCTTGCGGAAGGTATCGGAGAGTGTATCGAGCGGGGATGAGGCTGGGGCGGATTCCGGCACCAAATCTTTCCAAGTGAGCTGCTGCGGCAACTCAGCCCGTGCGGAAAAGGTTGATAGAAGGAAAGCCACAAAGAAGTAAAAAACAAGTCGTCGCAAATGAAATCCCTCCATTTGGTGCCGAATTCCAGCCATTTATCGGGTGTGCGGCGTTTCCGTCAAATCACGCTTGGTTAAAGTTCCGGTTTCAGGCAGGGTTTTTCTAAACGCATCCACCATGAAGCGGGTTTCACCGGCTGAGCCGTCCGGTCTCGGCCGGATGACAACCAATTTGCGCTTGGCCGCCTCATCCCAGGAGATTTTCCCTGTAAGAAGCGCATCAAACGTGCGACGGCTGGAGAAAATCCGGGCAGCATCGAGCGGAGGGAATTGTCCTTGGGCAAGGTTCACTTTGCCGCCACCAAGTTCGATTTTCACCCAGACGAACTCACTAACAAACATCACAAAAGCTGTTTGCGGCACAGGTTTGGACATTCCCGTCCGCTTTAGTTTGTGTTTCAACGCCATCAAAGTCAGCTTTGTCATGTGGACGCGCCACTCGTGTAGGGGCACCACATCGATGCCGGGCCAGTTTGGGCCGCTAATCAGCTTCTCTGCCCGCGCGGCCCGCGTGGCGTAATAAACTTCCTGAGCTTCTGGATAGGCCTTAAACAAAATCGGCAACAGCATTGCCGTGCCGCAAGCCCACGCAGGAGGGGCAATGAGCGCAACAAGCACCAGCATAATTGCAAGGCATTTAATTGATGACCGCTTGAGCATTTTTCTGGACTTTCCTGTGGATCAGTCTTCTGGGGCTCAAACCATAAAAAGATCATAGAGAGTTTTTATGGCAAATTACTATATCCAAGGCTGGATTTTATTTTACCGAAATCAGGAAGGTGTGGTTTCTTTTCTGGTGACGGAAGTAAACTAAGGACGATGGTGGGAAGATTTGGAAGCTCAAAAGTTTAATCTTGTTTTGATTCACAATAGCCACCAATTCGGCGTGCAAGATTTCGTTCGTTTGCGCGATTTAATTCATGGCGCCAATGATGATATCAAGGTGCTCGTTGGGCCGGACAGTCCGGTTCCGCTCCATATTCAAAATAGCCTTGGAGAAAAGCGTACTCTGGTGTTTTCTCCCACTCCCATAAAATACTTCCGGCCTCGAGGGGCGGCAATATTTTGTGGTGAGTTTGTCGACAAGTTCCAGCAAGCAAAAATCTTCGAAGAGCACGGAATACCGACACCAAAAACAGAAATAGTGACCGGGGAAAGCAGATTTTCGGAAACAGAATGGGGTCCATTCGTCATTTTGAAACCCACGAACACAACCATGGGCTTCCGCGGGGCAGGGATCGAACTGGTGCGTACAAACAAGGTAAAGTTCATCCCGCGATCGGACTACCCAGCTGATCATCCTGGCCGTCAGGGGAGCATGCTAGTGCAGCAATCTATCTCCAGCGGAGAACATTCAGAGAATTACCGGGTGCTGACGATGTTTGGGGAGCCGTTATATGCTTTCAAACGAAAGCAGCTTACCCCCGTGCCAGACCTTTCCGATCCTGAATTGGTGAGTGCAATTGATGGGGTGATGACCCATAGTGCGTCGGGCCAGAGGGATGCTGAGTATTGTTACGAAGAAGATGTGCTTGAATTTGCCCGCAACATGTACAGCGCACTTCCTCACGCCCCGATGCAAGGGTGCGATATCCGGCGTGAGGAGGGCACAGGAAAGCTATTCGCGCTCGAGTTCAATGCCGGCGGGTTCACCTGGGCCTTCTCGCAACCGTTGCCCGAAGCAAATCCCGCGCCAGATACGCCGCGTAGGGAGGAACAATTCGGAGCCTTCGAGATCATGGCCCGGACACTGGCAGAACGGACCCGGGAGCTCGCTTCAAAGTGACGCCTGTTGAATTGTTAGGGCCTTGGCCTGGGCATTTCCGTTAGTCCGGCAAACACCAACACTGTCCGATTTCCTGCTTTTTCAAGAAATGACTATACTGCTCAAGTTAATTTTATTCTGCGATGAGAACGGTCATGGCATTTGTTGATTGGTACATTGAGGGCAAACAGTTCGGAAATTGTGACTGCGTAGACGGATGCCCGTGCCAATTTGAAGGAATTCCTACAAATGGCGGATGCACTGGATTTGAGGTGCTTCAAATCGACAAAGGTCACTTTGGCGGGGTGCAACTCGACGGATTGCGCCACGCGATTATTTAC
>JBPCVY010000026.1:0-5097 GCA_051010055.1 Hyphomicrobiales bacterium
CTCCTGCACCGAACATAGTGCCGATGTCTGGCCCACTCATGTTCTGCCACCCGCTTGCGAATTTGTTGAGCGCTGGCATGAGTTTCGGCTGGCTTAAGCTGGAATGCAATTGATTATTTGCGAATCCATAAATATTGTAATTAATTTAAATATTTAAATTATATACAGAATTTTGGAATTATTATGTCCCGCCCTTTCCTTCTAAAACTGTTTTTGATTTTGTCATTCCTCGCAATTCTTTCAGGCTGTGCGAGGCGGAACTCAATACATTCCGTTATCGACGATTTCGCCATGAACGTGGCGGAAAAACAGGTTGTCGGAGAGCAATGTAAATCGTTGAAGGTGAAAGGGTCTCCGAGAGAAACCGGCGCGGTGCTTTCTTGCCTTGTAGCCAAAAAATCAAACAAGAAGTGCGCAATGGTGAGATTTCTGGCGGCATATGAGAGGCAGTTGCCATTGTTGCGGGAGCAGTACCAGCCCCTTTCGCAAGAACAAGTGTGTTCCAAAGCCTACAAGAATGGCGAGCTGAACAAATGGTTCGTCAAAAGTTAAAACCGGCTTTTCAGCTACCCTTTGTGGTTGGCCATGGCGGCGGCAAAGCGCTCAAACAGGTAATAGCTGTCTTGCGGGCCGGGGGAGGCTTCCGGGTGGTGCTGGACGGAAAAAATCGGCTTGTCCTTCACCGCCAGACCGCAATTCGAGCCATCAAACAGCGAAATGTGGGTTTCAATCACTCCATCTGGAAAACTCTCTGAATCCAGCGCAAAGCCGTGATTCATGGAAGTAATTTCAACCTTGCCCGTGGTGTGGTCTTTCACCGGGTGGTTGGCGCCATGATGGCCCTGATGCATTTTCATGGTTTTCGCACCAAGGGCCAGACCCAGCATCTGGTGGCCAAGGCAAATGCCGAACATGGGCTTGCCGCTGTCGATGAGCTTTCTAATCTCGGCAACTGAATATTCGCCCGTTGCCGCCGGGTCTCCTGGCCCATTGGCGAGGAATATACCATCCGGTTCCATGGCAAGAATGTCCTCCGCGCTGGCGGTTGCCGGCACCACCGTTACTTCACAGCCAACGTCGGCCAAAAGCCGCAGTATGTTGCGCTTGGCACCGAAGTCCACCGCGACAACTTTAAACTTTGCATCGCCCATTTGCTGGCGGCCAAAACCTTCCGGCCAATCCCACGGGGTTTCATCCCAGTCATAGCGCTGGGCAACTGTGACACCGGGCACCAGGTCCATGCCTTCAAGGCTTGGCATTTCTGCTGCTCGCTTCTTCAGCGCATCGATATCGAACACACCATCGGGAGAATGTGCAATGACGGCATTTTGCATGCCCTTCTCGCGCACGAGAGCGGTGAGCGCTCTGGTATCAACCCCGCACAAGGCCACAATGCCGCGCGCCTTGAGCCAGGCGTCAAGATGTTTTGCTGCGCGAAAATTGGACGGCTCGGTGATATCTGCCTTCATCACACACCCCTGCACCCCGGAAGAGGCTGCAAGGTTTGTGGTCTCGATGTCTTCATCGTTCGCCCCCACATTTCCGATATGCGGAAAGGTGAAGGTGATGATTTGGCCCGCATATGAAGGGTCGGTGAGGATTTCTTGATATCCGGTAATCGCCGTGTTGAAGCACAGCTCACCTTCCGCAGTATCCACGCAGCCAACACCAAACCCGTGGATTACCGAACCGTCCGCCAACACCAGAACACCGGTAAAATGGGGTTCAGACCATGGGCCTGTCACGTCATCGTGCGTGCTGGTTGATACAGACATTGTTCTATAAAGTCTCCTGGCGAAGGCTTACAATTGCGCCCGGAAGGGCTATATATGCAAGCGGGCTACCGGCGTTGATGCAAATTGCGCCGGAACATAGTTAGAGTCGGTCTCCTGGTCAACTTTTTCGTTGGTTAAAAAAATACAATAAAATCAAGAAGTTAAAAAACTCGCCTGGGATTGATTTCTCTGACATGGTTGCTATAAGTTGCGCCGCCCCGCGCAAAGGCCCGAAAAAGGCCTCAAACAAGGACACTTCGAACCCATGACAAGCGCATTACGCGACAGGATTGATCAGGCCCTGAAAGAGGCCATGAAATCAAAGGACAAGCGCCGCATGGCGACGACACGGCTCATCAATGCGGCCATCAAGGACCGGCATATCCAGAACCGCAGTGCGGGCAAGGGCGATGGTGTTGATGATGGCGAAGTCATGGAAATTCTCGCCAAAATGATCAAGCAGCGCCGTGATTCCATCAAAATGTATGAAAGCGCCGGGCGCTGCGAGCTTGCCGAGCAGGAGCGCGAGGAAATCGCGATTGTGGAGGAATTCCTCCCAGCCCAGCTTGGTGAAGAAGAAATGGGCGAAGCGGTTGAGGCAACGATTGCCGAACTGGGTGCATCCGGCCTCAAAGATATGGGCCGCACGATGGGCTTACTCAAAGAAAAATATGCAGGTCAGATGGATTTTGGCAAAGCCAGCGCCATGGTCAAGTCAAAGCTTGGGTGAACTGACCACCCTCACGGGTTCTTTTTTCGTTAGTATCCTGTTGAAACGAAGCTGATTCGGCGCCGTGTTGTGCGCCAGCGTGATAAATGTGGCTGCATGCGCTTTTCAGATGCCTTTCTAGATGAAATTCGTGCCCGCGTGCCCATCGCAGATGTGGTCGGGCGCAAGGTGACGTGGGACAAGCGCAAGTCCCAGCCCGGAAAGGGTGATTTTTGGGGATGCTGCCCGTTTCATTCTGAAAAAACACCATCCTTTCATGCTGATAATCGCCGCCAGCGCTATCACTGTTTCGGATGTAAGGAATCGGGAGACATTTTCACCTTCGTTACCAAAGTCGAAGGCTTGAATTTTCCCGAAGCAGTTGAACAGCTTGCCGGAATTGCCGGCCTTGAGGTGCCCAAGGCCTCACCTAAAGAGGCAAAACGGGCCGAAGAGCGCGCAACGCTCTATGATGTGATGGAGCTGGCGGCAAAGTTTTTCGAAGATTCCCTGCAAAAGCCGGAAGGCTCATCCGCACGCGGCTACCTTGCCGACAGGGAAATTTCAGCCGGTACCATCCGCCAGTTCCGCATTGGCTATGCGCCTGGTGGCAGGCGGGCGTTGAAAACCTATCTGGCCGAAAACGATGTGCCCCCTGAACAGATGGTGGCAGCCGGGCTTGTTATTGCCGGCCCGGACATTGCCGTTCCCTATGACAGGTTCCGCGACAGGGTGATGTTCCCTATTAAAGATGCGCGCGGACGGGTTATAGCCTTCGGTGGCCGCGCTCTTTCTGCAGATGTGCCGGCAAAGTATCTGAACTCGCCCGACATTGAGCTCTTCCACAAGGGCAGGGTGCTTTATAACTTCGATATCGCGCGCCCTGCTGGATATGAAGCTGGAACCATCATAGCGGTTGAGGGTTATACGGATGTGATTTCCCTGGCCCGGGCCGGTTATCCAAATGCGGTGGCGCCTTTGGGCACCGCGCTTACCGCCGACCAGCTTCGGCTCATGTGGAAGGTGGTGCCGGAGCCAATCTTGTGTTTTGACGGGGATGAAGCGGGCCTTAAGGCGGCGTACCGGGCGGTTGATACTGCTTTGCCGCTGTTGGCGCCGGGATACTCGCTCAAGTTTGCACTTTTACCCGATGGCTCTGACCCGGACGACATTATCCGCGAGGGCGGGCGCGAGGCCATGGCGGATGTGCTGGCGGATGCCCGGCCACTATCCGCCATGTTGTGGGAGCGGGAGTTTTCTCAAAACGATCTTTCAACGCCGGAACGGAGGGCCGATTTTGATGCGCGGCTTCATGCCGCCGTAAACCAAATCGGCGATGAACGAGTGCGCGCGCACTATATGGACTTTATTCGCGAGCGCCTTAACGGATTTGCCGGCAAGTCCAAACGCACCCCTAACGGCAAAGGCCGCCAGCGCCCGGGCCGCCAGCGCGCAGTAGGCCGGTTCCGCGAGCGCCCATGGGAAATGCAGATGCCTGCCTCAGGGGAGCTAAAGCGTGCGGCGGGTGCGGTGATGGTGCGCAACGCCGGTGAGCGCCGCGAGTGGTTGATTATTCTCACCGCCATCAACCATCCGTTTCTTGTTGAAGCGGAAACCGACCGCATTTCGGAGATGGAATTTTCTTCCCGTGACCTTGACAGCCTGCGTAAGGAAATTCTAGATACGGCGGCTTTGCACGCTGGCCTTGACACGAGCCTCATGCGCGACCATCTGGTCCAGAGAGGATATGCAAAACTTCTAGACCGGCTTGAAGCAAAAATGACGCATGCAAGCGACTGGTTCGTTCTTCCCGGCGCCGCCAAGGCGGACGTGGAGACCGGCTGGGCGCAGCTTGTTGTTTTGCATAACAAGGCACTCACGCTGCAAAAGGAGCTTAAGTCTGCAGAATATGCGTTCGCTGAAGATCAGTCAGACGCCAATTTCGCGCATCTCAATGAGATTCGTGAGCAAATCCGCTCAACAGTGGGCGAAGAGGCGGTGGTTGACGGTTTCGGGGATGCATCAGGCCGGGCGCGGAGCGCCAGCTAGTTTCTGACAGTATTCGCAGTAGCGCGAGCTCGTTTTTATGTTTAAGAGGCGGTTAACGGAAAGCAGGCTAAACGGATTGCAGGTGATGAGGCTTCTGCCGGCATCGGCGTTGCAGCAAGATCCCAACTAGCCATGTATTTGCGCGATAGAATTTCTGGCCACGAGCCAGAGCGGTGGAGAGACACACACGATGGTAGCCAAAACTGCTGAAAAGCAAAAGGTCAAGGACCAGGCCCAGAGCGATGCGCCCTTGCTTGATTTGAACAATGCGGCGGTAAAAAAGTTGATCAAAGCCGCAAAAGCGCGCGGTTACGTTACGTATGATGAACTGAACGAAGTCTTGCCGTCTGACGAAGTTTCGTCCGAAAAAATTGAAGACACCATGGCCATGCTCACGGAAATGGGCATCAACGTGGTTGAGTCTGAAGAAGACAATGAAGATGTGGCCGAAACCGCCAAAAAGGTTGAGGCCGGACTGCCCGTCAAAGTCGCCAAGTCCGCATCTGAGCCGATTGAACGCACCGACGATCCTGTCCGCATGTATCTGCGCGAAATGGGCTCGGT